>NZ_JAWSTH010000251.1:0-501 GCF_033542075.1 Conexibacter stalactiti | reverse complement strand
CTGTTATTTCCAACAGTTGTGTTGCAACTACCTATTATGAAACACCTCAAGTTAAAGCTCATAAAGATAAGTTCTTTAGAGATTTGCCGGGATGGGGAGAACAAACTGTAGTAGATGGGAATGGTGTTCCTTCAATTGTTAAATACAATTGGAAGTGTGAACGTGTACGTGCATTCAATAACAGATTGTTTGCTCTTAATATGAGAGAGACAAATGCTTCTGGTGCAACCACTCATTATCCACTACGTCTACGTTGGTCTAACTTTGCTAATGAGAATGAGCCACCATTACTGTGGGATGATTTTGCTTATAACCGTTTAACTGAAAGTGATCAAATGACTGGTTCTATTGGTCAAGTTGAAGCTCTGGAAAATGGTTATGCTGGTTATATTGATCTTGCAGACTCTATCGGTGATTTGATTGATATGCTTCCTTTGAAGGATTACTTGTTCGTATACACTGAGTTTGAAACATATCTCGGTACACCAACAATGATCGCAT
>NZ_JAWSTH010000250.1:0-501 GCF_033542075.1 Conexibacter stalactiti | reverse complement strand
AGGTCAGATTAAAGGAATGAAAGATGTCGCAGGACTCATTCGTGATGCGATGCTTAGTGCCCCTACGGCTGTGAAAGCTTGTATCGCTGCATCCGATATTATTCACCATATTCTCAATCAGCGCGTCTATCCTCATTATGAAGATATTCGTCGTTTTGCTGGAGCCACAGAATCCGAAGACCGTAGAAGCTGGGGTATTAATCAGTATGTATACGGTGTATGTTTGGACCTCACTGGTGGCAAAGGTCTCTATTCCTGGGATGAGGTGAAGAATGAGATTCGTCAGGTACAGTAAGGAAGCTGGCGAACCTACTGACGGATTTAGCATAGAGTTCGCAAGAAAGGTTTATGATGGCTGTCCAATCTACCATCACTGGGATTTTCCCGAGTTCTACATTGTATACCGACAAATGATTGAAAGTGTAAGACGATTTGAGTTTGTTGCATATGCTGATGATAGTGATGTTATAGAGGCCTCAATGTGCATCTACAAGGATTGGG
>NZ_JAWSTH010000249.1:0-508 GCF_033542075.1 Conexibacter stalactiti | reverse complement strand
GGCCGCCGCGCGCGTCGCCGTCGGCGCCGCGCCGAGCGCCGTCCCGGGTGTGCGCGCGCTCGGTGCCGCGCCGGCCGACGCGACCGTCGCGCTCGACGTCGTGCTCGCGCCGCGCGATCCGCGCGCGCTGTCGCAGTTCGTCGACGCCGTCTCGACGCCCGGCTCGCCGCACTACGGCGACTACCTCGCGACCGGTGAGTTCCGCGGCCGCTTCGGCCCGACCGATGCCGCGATCGCGGAGGTCCGCATGGCGCTGCGCGACGCCGGCCTGAACCCCGGCCCGACCTCGCGCAGCGGGCTCTCGATCCCCGTCACGACGACCGTCGCCGGCGCCGAGGCGGCGTTCGGCACCGCGATCGAGCGCTATCGCCGCGCCGACGGCGGCAGCGCGATCGCGGCGGCGAGCGCGCCGCGCGTGCCGGCCGAGATCGCGCCGCAGGTCGCGGCGATCGTCGGGCTCGACACGCGCACGCGGCCGCAGCCGCGCGCGCTCGGGCGCAACGTCGGG
>NZ_JAWSTH010000248.1:0-512 GCF_033542075.1 Conexibacter stalactiti | reverse complement strand
ATATTAGTTAGCTCAATGTTATACTCTCCGTCTTTGTCAATAACTCTTGGGTTATCAGACGCTTCTTTGATAATATCTACATTTGAAACAATAAATAATAATTGCTTACCACTCTTATAATCTGCGAGGTTAAATGGTTTATTTATTGTTGCCATAAGAGGCTCTATGGATCCATTGTCTCCTAACTCTATTTTTGCTAGATTGTGTTTAACTCATTGTTTAGAAGTAAGAGTAGCGTATGATACTAGTTGCTTACCTTTGCTTCCTACTGCTGAGGAAGCTTCCATATCAGATACCATGAGTGTAATCTGCTCGTCTCCGTAAGCCTCAATAGTTGAGCGGTCTAATGGCGCTGTTGAGTAGTTAAGAAAAGTCTGTACCGCTTCACCTATGAAATACTTTGCGTCGTTTAATTTTGGTAAAGCATAAACGTACATAGTTACCCTTGTACGCTTATTATCAGTTATATTGTTTATGTCGTATGCGCTTTCTACTGGGACTTTTAAAATTCT
>NZ_JAWSTH010000247.1:0-516 GCF_033542075.1 Conexibacter stalactiti | reverse complement strand
CGCGTCGGCTCTCAGCGTGCCGACGGCGGTGCCGAGCGAGATCAGCGTCGCCTCGATCGTCTCGCCGTCGTTGGCGCCGACCTGGAACGACACTCTGGTCGTTCTGCCGTCCAGCAGCTGGATGCCGTTGAACTGCGCCGTCGTACCGATGCGCTCGATCTCGTCTCTCAGCTGCACGACCTCGCCCGAGATCGCGTCTCTGTCAGCTCTCGCCAGCGTGCCGTTCTGGTACTGGACCGCGAGCTCACGCACGCGCTGCAGCATGCTGTGGACCTCAGTCAGCGAACCTTCCGCCGTCTGGACGAGCGAGATGCCGTCCTGGACGTTGCGGCGGGCCTGATCGAGACCACCGATCTGACCACGCAGCTTCTCCGAGATCGCGAGGCCGGCAGCGTCGTCAGCCGCGCGGTTGATCCGCAGGCCGCTGGAGAGACGCTCCATCGACTTGCCGAGCTTGCCGCTCGTGTGCTCGAGGTTACGGTGAGCGTTGAACGCCTCGACGTTCGTGTTGATACG
>NZ_JAWSTH010000246.1:0-520 GCF_033542075.1 Conexibacter stalactiti | reverse complement strand
ATCGAGTTGGTAAATCACTTGGTGCTGAGAATGTAACAGGTGGTGGTATCCTTCGTAGTGGCCTTGTAGCTGCTGGTATGGAGCCTGCTGTTCAACCTGCTAATCAGCAAGGACGTGTGATTACAGAGCCTCAGAGTAGCACAGGGAAGCTTGTAGAGACACTCACTCCTTATATTGAGGGTATGGCTATGGGTGCTCCTGAGACTGCTGGATGGAGAGCTGCTGCTATCGGAGCTGCTCCTTCTTGGTTGAGTGAAAACACTATTGGTCAATACTTGATTAAAGGTGGGGTTGGTGCTGGTAGATCTGTTGCTTCTCAGGCTGGTTCTAACGTTGCTGGTAACTTAGCTAATGCTGATTATGATGCTAATAAAGGATATATGGATTGGTTAGGTAATGTTACTGGTGGAACAGTTCTTGATACAGCATTAGGCTTAGGCTTAGATGTAGGTATTAAAGCTGCTGCTAACGTTCTCCCTATTGGTGATGTTAAACTGTCTAACCTGTCTCGTGATGCTCG
>NZ_JAWSTH010000245.1:0-528 GCF_033542075.1 Conexibacter stalactiti | reverse complement strand
CGCGAGCGCCTGCGCGCGGCCGCCGCCGAGTGGGCCGCGCTCGCGCCCGGTGCCGCGCTCGAAGCCGCCTGGCCGCACGCCGCGCACGGCCGCCGCGCCCGCTGACCGACCCGCGCCCCGCGCCTCCGCCGGATGCGCGGTCGATTGCTGCTGCTCACCGACAGCAATCGACCGCGCATCGCTTCGTGCGCGCACCCTCCGCGTGTCCGTCCCGTGAATCCACCCTTGCCACCACGGCAATCCATGGTAAGTTGATCGAGTTAGTCTGGTTAGACCAAGCGCGATGAGTGTGGCGGTGGTCTCCGAAGCGGCTCGGGCTTGCGCAGTGCGCGGGGTCTCGCAGCCATCGGGGTGGAACGCTGCGCGCTCCCGTGCGTCTTCGCGATCTCACAAAGTCGATGAATACGATCGAATCTGTCAAATCCAATGGTCAGGGCACCGCCGCCGCCCGCGCCGCCCGCCGTCGACGCCGCGCCGCCGAGCAGGCCGCCGCGGCGCAGGAGGCCGGCCGCGCCGGCCGCGTCCGCG
>NZ_JAWSTH010000244.1:0-645 GCF_033542075.1 Conexibacter stalactiti | reverse complement strand
CTACGGCGCGTCGACGATGCGCAGGTACGGAAGCGGCGACTCCCAGCCGTCGGGGTAGCGCTCTCTCGCCTGGTCGTCGCTGACCGAGCCGGCGATGATGACCTTGTCGCCCTGTCTCCACTGCGCCGGGGTGGCGACCTGGCTTCTCGCCGTCAGCTGCAGCGAGTCGATCACGCGCAGCACCTCGTCGAAGTTGCGGCCGGTCGTCATCGGGTAGATCAGCACGAGTCTGACCTTCTTGTCCGGGCCGATCACGAAGACGTTACGCAGCGTCGCGTTCTGCGCCGGCGTGCGCGACGTCGACTCGCCCTCGACGTCGGACGGCAGCATGCCGTACGCCTTCGCGACCGAATGGTCGGTGTCGCCGATGATCGGGTAGTTCGGCGCGGTCCCCTGCGAGGACGCGATGTCCTGCGCCCATCTGCCGTGGTTGTCGATCGGGTCGGTGGAGATCGCGATGATCTTCGTCCCGCGCGCGTCGAACTCGGGCTTGATCGACGCCATGTAACCGAGCTCCGTCGTGCAGACCGGCGTGAAGTCGCGCGGATGCGAGAACAGCACCGCCCAGCTGTCACCGATCCACTCGTGGAAGTCGATCTCCCCCTCGGTCGTCTGCGCTCTGAAGTTGGGGGCGGTGTCGCCGAT
>NZ_JAWSTH010000243.1:0-647 GCF_033542075.1 Conexibacter stalactiti | reverse complement strand
GACTTCACAAGTCCTGTTGTGTTTCCACCAAGAATTTCAAAGGAAATGTTTTTCTTGTCAGTTCTGGCAATACATATTCAACGGTTTGTGTTGAAACCTTGAAGTTCATTTGAAAAGTCTATGTCCTTGTGGAAGTTGTCGTCATAGTTTCCTTTAAGTTGGAATAGTTGAAGAGCTTCGTCCACAAACAACAGGTCTTTAAGGTTGTAACCAAGAGACTGAAGGTTTTTCTCAATGTCAACTCCAACTGCAATTCCGTCCCACATTTCAGTTTTCTGTAGGTTTCATAGGGCATCAAGTGGAATCATCTTTCTAAGCGTCTCATTTGATTTTACCTGTGTAAGACTGAAAGAACCAATTCCTATGGTATTGTCTATGTCTGCCACATTGTAACCTTGAAGGAATCAGTTTTGGACAAATGCCGCAACCGCTTTCTTGATTAGAGATTGTGGATATGGTGAAACGAAATCAATCCCCCCCAAGTGAGTAATCTTGTTGTTTAGAAGTCTGTCAGCAAGTTCGGAAGCTCTTGCCACAAAGGACTCAAAATTTGCCACATGGGCATCAACATTGTTGTATGCTCCTTGTATCATGGCGTTCTTGTTCGGTTTGAAAACCGCTGTGTAATATGGTGCGTCTATGTATGG
>NZ_JAWSTH010000242.1:0-656 GCF_033542075.1 Conexibacter stalactiti | reverse complement strand
CGAACTGATTATAATCACTATTACGCTGGTACTTGGGTTGTATTAAAAGAGAACAACGTAAATGTGCCATTATTTGTTTTAGAAGTGTCTGATCCGAGCAATCGCCGTGAACATGACTACTCCGAAGAACACAGAGCGCAGCTGCTTCTTGTTTGTGATCGTTACGATAAAGATCGTAGCGGTCGCTTACGTTCGTCCCGCTGTGAAGTTAACGTAATGAATGAAAATCTGGTGCTTGAATCTCCAGATGTTGGTTACGTTAAAACTGGTGATGTGGTCAGATGGACTCATATCACACCTGTTCGTCAACGTATGAAGGGTGTGACTGGTCACAAAATTCGTCAGGTACAAGTGGGGCAGCGTCAAGGACAGTTGATGTATGATCTATTCAATCCAGAGTTTGAAGGGTTGATTGATCGCTATACTTACGTCGCTCCTTTCAATAACCAAATCTACTACAAAGGTGCTCACATCGGTCGCGTGAACCATGACACTCGTTCTGTCATTCTTCTGCGTCGATTCCAGTATCTGGTGGAAACGGTACTGCAACCAGAATTTCCTGTTTACGTTTTTGATCTGGTAGGGAATCTATGACAACAGTTGCCTCGGCATTCGGACATCATCAACCGCGTCTGAATGCTACGCATCCGAAAATC
>NZ_JAWSTH010000241.1:0-682 GCF_033542075.1 Conexibacter stalactiti | reverse complement strand
GGCTGCGCCGGCCGGCGTCGTGGCGGTGCCGGGCGCAGCGGCGCCCGGGGTGGTCGTCGCTCCTGGCACAGCGGCGCCCGGGGTGGTCGTCGCCGGCGTCGTGGCGGCGGGATCGACCGGCGCCGCGGGCGTCGTCGCAGCCGGGTCGACCGGAGCGGCCGGCGTCGTCGCGGCGGGGTCGACCGGCGCCGGGGCGGGCGCCGCGGGGGCCGGCACGGTCACTGTCGCCGGGGTCGGCGGCGCCTGCTGCTCGTCGAGCAGCACGACGAGCGCGTAGGCGATCCCGGCGGCGGCGAGCGCGAGGACGACGAAGGTCAGCGCGATCGGGATCCGCCAGTTCGGCGGCGGGTCGATCCGCGTGCGCGCCGCGAGGCCGCACTCCAGGCACCACTCCTGGTCCTCACGCAGCCCGTTGCCGCAGCGCGGGCAGAGGGTGGCGCCGGGCGTCGTCGGCGACGGCCGCGTCGCGCTCACTGGGACGGGGGCGGCTCGGTCGACTCGGGCGGCGCGGCCGGCGACTCGCTCGGCACCGGCACTGCCGGCGGCGCGCCGGGGCTCAGCTGGGCGGCGGGCGCCGGCTGCGGTGTCGGCGTCGTCCCGGACGGCAGCTCGGGCGACGGCGCGGAAGCGGGGGTACCGGAGGCGAGGCCCGGCGCGGGCGCCGGCTGCGGCGCGCCGGAAG
>NZ_JAWSTH010000240.1:0-688 GCF_033542075.1 Conexibacter stalactiti | reverse complement strand
CCTCGCCGATCAAGCACGTCTTCCTGGTCACGCTCGGCGCCGCCGACCTGGGCGCGCTCGCCAGAGACGAGACCACCGCGCCCTACCTTGCCGGCACACTCGTCAAGAGCGGCACGCTGCTGTCGGACTACCGCACCGTCGCGCGCGGCACACTCGCCAACCGCATCGCGCTCATCAGCGGCCAAGGCCCGACCGCACAGACCCTCGCCGACTGCACCACCCTCGGCGACGTCAGACCGGCCGACGCGCTCACCAACGGACAGACCGGCGGCGACGGCTGCGTCTACGGCCCCGAAACCGGCCACATCGGCGACCAGCTCCGCGCCCTCGAAAGAACCTGGAAGGCCTACACCGAACCGGCCGCCTCCGCCCCTTCCTCCGCGGCCTGCGGAACCGACGCCACGACCACCCGCCACAACCCCTTCCTCTGGTTCCGCGCCACCTTCGAAGCCGACGACTGCGACACCCACAACGTCCCGCTCACCCAGCTCGCCAGAGACCTCAAAGACGCCGACACCACACCCGCCCTCTCCTGGATCACCAGCGACGCCCAACAGGCCTCCACCGACGCCGACAGATTCCTCGAACGCGTCATCCCACAGATCCAGAACTCACTCGCCTACGCCAACGGCGGCCTCATCGTGATCATCGGCGACCAACCACCAGCCGCGCCCGAGACACCCACGCC
>NZ_JAWSTH010000239.1:0-821 GCF_033542075.1 Conexibacter stalactiti | reverse complement strand
CGCCGGCCCAGGCGCGCCAGCGCCCGCAGCACGACGCCCCGCGCCGCCCGCGGACGCGCGCCGAACAACGCCGCCAGCTCGGCGACGCCGACGGTCGCGAGCATCCCCGCGAGCAGTGCGAGCAGCTGCGCGCGGCTCATCGCGCCGCACCCGCGCCGCGTTCAGCGCGCGATGGCGGCGCGCAGCCGCACGCGGGCCACGACGCACCGAGGCCGGCGCAGACGCCGCCGCGAGTCATGCCGCCACCCGCGACAGGCGGCGGATCGCGACGAGCGCGAGCGCTTGCAGGAACAGCGCGAACGCAGCGAGCCACGCGGCGAGCGGGACGGCGACGATCTCGGCGAGCGTGCCCGGGCGCGCCAGCTCCGACAGCGCGGCCGCACCGACCGGCAGCACGCCGACGATCAGCCCGGTGAAGCGGGCCTGCGCGGTCGCGGCGCGGGCGTCGTCGGCGAGCCGCAGCGCATGCTCCTGTGCCGTCGCCAGCTCGCGCAGCAGCGCGGCGAGGTCGCCGCCGGCCTCGCGCTGGAGCAGGATCGCGGCGACGAGCGTGTCCCAGGCGCGGCAGCCGGCGCTCGCGCGCAACCGCTCCAGCACGCGCTCGGTCGACTCGCCGAGCGCGAGCGCGGCGCTCGCGCCGGTCAGTTCGCTCGCCGCCGCGCCGCTGACGCCGCGGACCGCCTCCGTCAGCGCCGCGCCGATCGCGTGCCCGGCCCCGAGCGCGTCGGCGACCGCGCGCGCGACTGCCGGCGCCGACCGCTCCAGCTCGGCGCGGTAGCGGCGCCGTCGCCAGCGCAGCAGCCCGCCGACCGCCAAGTCGG
>NZ_JAWSTH010000238.1:0-824 GCF_033542075.1 Conexibacter stalactiti | reverse complement strand
CTTTGTGAAATTCCTTCCAACTTGACTTTTGCCTGAACCATGTTGATTAGTCCAGCACCAAGTTGCTGAATAACTATTTCAGTCAATTTAGCTTCGTTCATGATGACATTTGGAATAATCTGAACACTTCAAGGTTTAAGGTCAAGTTCGCTTTCCTTTTGCGCATTGCCATCATAAATCGCTTTTGCCTTTGCCAAAATCCTTGTCAATGTCCTTTGGTGGAAAATGCTTAGTGAGTTAGATGTCTCAACATCATTTCCCCTGTTGAAGATAGCTTCGGTTGCAGTTGCAGGTCCTCCACCTTCTCCACCTTCATGTATTTCAGACAATTTGAGAGACTGCACTGCCAAAGTGATAATCTTACCGATGTTGGTTCAGTATTGTTCTACCTTTGGATCACCTTGGATAATCTCAAAGACCTTGTTCTTGTCCTCATAGTCCCCTGTGTCCTTAAGAACAGCAATGATTGACTCATCAGCAATCTGTTTCGCTTGGTTCTTGTCCAATAGGGTCTGGTCTACGATTAGTTTTGTCCTGTTTAGGTAAAGTTCTCTTCTAAGTGCCTTTGTTGCCTCATTGAGCATTGCCTGTAGAGGTTCAAGTCTCTTTGATGGTAAAATGTTGTTCAGTGAAGATGTTGAGTAGTCATAACTTGGAAGTCATTGAACTTGCTCCACCGGTATGAAACCATAATCATTTGCAGTGTCTGCCTTAATGTGCAATTCCTCTTCAATTCCCTCATTGAACTTGTTGATGTCAACTTGTTTCCTGCTTTCAAAAGAGCCATCTTTGTCATTGAATAGGACATTCTTGATTGTCTTGCT
>NZ_JAWSTH010000237.1:0-826 GCF_033542075.1 Conexibacter stalactiti | reverse complement strand
CACCGCCGGAGCGCCCACCGCCGGAGCCGTCGGGCCGGCCGCCGGCAGGCCGGGCTGCTGGACCTGCAAGAGCTGGAAGGCGCACTGCGAGCAGAAGAGGGCGCCGCGGGCGTAGAGCGTGCCGCACTGCGGGCAGGTGCCGGCAGCGCCGGTCGTGTCGAGGCGCAGCAGGTGCTCGACCTCGCCCAGTCTCGCGTCGACCTCCTGCAGCCTGCCGGCTTGGCGCATGAGGACGTCGAGGCGGAAGTGGTCGCGAATCGCCATCTCGTACGCGAGCCCGCCGAGGTCCCACTGCAGCTCGGCCAGCTGACGCGCGAGCGCGTCGCGCAGCTTCTGCAGCTCAGCGGAGTTCATCTCGCTCATCCGATCGTCTCCGCGTCAGTGCCGCCGCCGGCCGCCTCGTCGTCGACCGGTGGCGCGGTGCCCGGGGTCTCCGTCTCCGTCGGCTGCTGTCTCAGTCTGTTGATGTCGCCGCCGGTGTCCTCGGTACCGGTCGCCTGAGGGGTTTCTCCGGTCGCGGTCGCGTCGTCAGTCGCTCCGTCCGCAGCGGGCAGGTCGCTCGCCGGCGCCGTCGTGCTGCCGCTCGGCAGCCCGCCCTCGATGTTGACGACCGGCGCTCTCTGCACCGGCGGCGTGTCGTTGGTGGCCTGGCCGATCAGGAAGCCGACGCCGAGCGCGACCAGCACCACGGCCGCCGCGCCCATCGGCCCGCCGATCTTGTCGAGCCGCGACGGCGCGGGAGCCGCGGCGAGCGGCACCACGGCCGCGTGCGCCGCCGTCGGCGTCTCGGCCCCGGCCGCGACGCCGCCCGGCGCGCCGGCGCCGG
>NZ_JAWSTH010000236.1:0-892 GCF_033542075.1 Conexibacter stalactiti | reverse complement strand
GCTGCCGCCGCTGCGGGTGCGGCTGCCGCGCGCGGGGCGGTACGAGCTGCACCTGCGGCTGCTCGCCGGGCGGCGCGTCGTCGAGCGCTCGCTCGGGGCGGCGACGCTGCCGGCGGGCGTCGCCGTGCTGAGGCTGCGCGTCGGCGCGGCGGACGTCGGCTCGGGCGCCGCCGCGACGCTCGACCAGCTGCGGCTGGAGCGGGTCAGCCCTCGAAGGTGAACGCGGCGACGAACAGGTCGACGAGCGTCGTGACGATCGCCGCCGTCGCCGACGGCTGCTCGCTGGTGAAGCAGTCGGTCAGCAGCCCGTCGGTCGCGCCGCCGAGCGCGAGCGCGGTCAGGTGGTGGTCGCGCGCCGGCAACTGGCCGCCGGCGGCGAGGCGATCGGCCTCGGCCTCGATCATCGCCGCGAAGCCGCGCAGCACGCCGCGCCGGTGGCGCTCCAGCTCGAGGCTGACGCCGACGATCTCCAGGTAGGTGATGCGCGCGGCGCGCCGGTCGGCGAGCTGGTTCTCGACGAACGAGCGCAGCGCCGCCTCGCAGCGGGCGCGCGGCTCCAGCGGCGCCGCCGCGATCGCATCCGCGACGGTCGCCGCAAGCGCCTGCATGTGGCGGTCGTAGACGGCCTGCAGCAGCTCCTCGCGGCTGGCGAAGCTCTCGTAGAAGTAGCGCGGGTTGAGTCTCGTGGCCGCGCACAGCGCCTCGATCGACGTGTTCGCGTAGCCGCGCGTGCCGAACAGCTCCAGGCCCGCGTCGAGCAGGCGCGTGCGCCGCTCCGCCCGCCGCTCCTCGGCGCTGCGCCCGCCGTATCGCTGTCCGGTCGCCATCGGGCGGGAGTCTATGGCGGCGCCCGCCCGTCGCGGCCCCGCGCGCCGCGGCGTGCGCCGCCGCG
>NZ_JAWSTH010000235.1:0-957 GCF_033542075.1 Conexibacter stalactiti | reverse complement strand
GCCCGCGGGGCCGCGCGCCCCGCCCGCCTGCGCCGCTCGCTGCTGGCCGTGCTCGCCGGCGTCGCCTTCGCGGCCGGGGTCGAGGCCGGCTCCGGCGCGGGCGCGCGCGAGCAGCCGGAACGCCCGCACGTCCCGCGCGAGGTGCGCGCCGCCGTCGAGCGCTTCCTCGACCGCTCGCTGCTGCCCAACGGCCGCGTCACCCGCCGCGACGAGGGCGGCGACACGGTCAGCGAGGGGCAGGCGTACGCGCTGCTGGCGACGGTCGCGGTCGGCGACGAGCGGCGCTTCGCGCGCGTCTGGTCGTGGACTCGTCATCACCTGCTGAGATCCGACGGCACGCTCGCGTGGCTGTGGAAGGACGGCCGCGTCATCTCCGACGGCCCGGCCGCCGACGCCGACCTCGACGCCGCCCGTGCGCTCGCATTGGCTGCCGACCGCTTCGACCGCCCCGCCTACGCCGCCGCCGCGCGACGGCTCGGCCGCGCCCTGCTGCGCGAGCAGACGACGCGCGCGGTCGGCACGCTCGTGCTCGTCGCCGGGCCGTGGGCGCGCGCGAACGCGGTCATCAACCCGTCGTACTTCTCGCCGCGCGCCTACACAGCCCTGCGCGGGCTCGACGGCGACCGCCGCTGGCGCACGCTCGAACGGTCGAGCGCGCGGCTGACGCGCGCGCTGCTGGAGGAGGACGGCGCGGCGCTGCCGCCCGACTGGGCGAAGGTGCTGCCGTGGGGCGTGGTGCCGGTCGGGCCACCCGGCGCGCAGGCGGCGGCGACCGACGCCGCCTACAGCTACGACGCCGTGCGGATGCCGGTCCGGTACGCCGAGTCGTGCACGGCGAGCGACCGCGCGCTGGCGGCGCGGCCGTGGCCGGCGCTGCACGCGCAGGCGACCGCCGGCGGCGGCTACGGCGCCGCGGTCACCGGCCTCGACGGC
Source organism: Conexibacter stalactiti (assembly GCF_033542075.1). Classification (NCBI taxonomy): domain Bacteria; kingdom Bacillati; phylum Actinomycetota; class Thermoleophilia; order Solirubrobacterales; family Conexibacteraceae; genus Conexibacter; species Conexibacter stalactiti. The sequence goes on along the minus strand of NZ_JAWSTH010000235.1, from coordinate 24 downwards.
GCCCCGCGCGAGCGCGGCGCCCAC
>NZ_JAWSTH010000234.1:0-991 GCF_033542075.1 Conexibacter stalactiti | reverse complement strand
ACCGCTCGACGCGGCGGCCGCGCGGGCGCTGGCGGCGCGCGGCGCGGGCGGCTCGCCGGGCGCCAACCTGCGTGCCCGCGTCGACGCCTGCGGCGGCAACCCGTTGTTCGTCACCCTGCTCGTCGAGGCGCTCGCCGCCGACGACGCGATCGTGCTGGCCGCCGACGGCCGCGCCGAGGTCGCCGACGGGGCGCTGCCGGCATCGCTGGCGACGACGGTGCTCGGCCGCCTGCGCGCGCTCCCGGCCGAGACGGTGGAGCTGCTCGGGCTCGTGTCGGTGCTCGGCTCGGAGTTCGCGCTCGCCGACCTCGCGTCGCTGACCGGCCGGCCCGCGGCGACGCTGTGGCCGCCGCTGCGCGAGGCGCTCGCCGCCGGTCTGCTGGTCGAGCGCGGTGAGCGCCTCGGCTTCGGGCACGACGTCGTGCGCGAGGCGCTCTACGACGATCTCCCGCGCAGCGTTCGCGCCGGCCTGCACCTGGAGGCCGGCCGTGCGCTGGCGGCCGCGGGCGCCGATGCGCTCGCGGTCGCCGAGCAGCTCGTGCGCGCGGAACGGCGCGGCGACGCCGAGACGATCGCGTGGCTGGAGCGCGCCGCGCGCGAGGCGGCCGCGCGCAGCGCCGGTGTCGCGGCCGAGCTGCTGGAGGCGGCGCTGGAGCTGGCCGGCCCGGCCGATCCCGCGCGCGGCCGGCTGGATGCGGAGCTGTCGCTGCACCTCGTCGCCGCCGGCCGGCGCCAGGAGGGCGAGCTGCTGCTGCGGCGGGTGCTGGAGGAGCGCGCCTATCCGCCCGGCGAGGGCGCGCTGCGGCTCGCGCTCGCGCGCTCGCTGCTCGACCGCGGCCAGGTCGCGGAGGGCCTCGGCGAGGCGGCGATCGCGGCGCGATCGCCGTCGGTCGCGGCCGGCGACCGCGCCGAGGCGCTCGCGTGGGCGACGATGGGCCCGCTGCTGGCGCACGACCTCGACGCCGCCGCGGCGGCCGCGGAGCTGGCGCTG
>NZ_JAWSTH010000233.1:0-1111 GCF_033542075.1 Conexibacter stalactiti | reverse complement strand
GCCCGCGCCGGAGGCCGGCCGCGCGCAGCCGGGCGTCGGCGCGCGACACCTCGCGGCGCGCGCCCAGGCGCGTGTAGGTCTCCAGCGCGATGTCGGCGAGCGCGCGGCCGCGTTCGAGCCGATCGGCGTCGGCGAGTGCGCGGCCGCGTTCGAGCTGGCCCGCGGCGACGAGCGCGACGGCCGCGTCCTCGCAGGCGAGCGCCCGCTCGTGCGGGCGAGGGCCGTCGGGGTACTGCTCGGCGGCGACCGCCAGCGCCTCGGCATCACCGTCGGCGAGCGCGCGGCAGCGGGCGGCCAGCGCGGCGATCGCCGGCAGCTCGGGGTTGCGCCGCGCGAGCGCCTCGATCGCGTCGGCGAGCTGCGCGAGGCGGCTCTTGTCGCCGAGCATCCGCCCCAGATCGGGCGCGAAGTGGCGCTGTTCGCCGAGCACCCCGGCCGCGCTCACCGTCGTCCACGCGCCCCACAACCGCTCCAGCGCGCCGGAGTGGTCGCCGTCGGCCTCCTGCACCAGCGCCCCCGCCCAGGCCAGCCAGCCGAGGCGGAACTCGGGCGCCCCGGCCGCGATCGCGCGCTCGCCGGCCGCCACCAGCTCCCGCGCCGCCTCCAGCTCGTCGCGCCGCACGAGCATCACGGCGAGCGCCGCGAGCACGTCGGGCGTCCAGCTGATGCCCGACTCCTCGCTCAGCGCGACGGCGGTCTGCAGCTCGGCGATCGCGTCCTCCCAGCGGCCGGCGAACATCAGCGGGTAGCCGGCGTAGTGGTGGGAGTTGCGCAGCGTCTCCTCCATCCCGAGCCGCTCGTAGAGGCCGCGCCCGGCGGCGACCGCGGCGCTGCCCTCCCGCGGCCGGTCGACGTCGGCGAGCGCGAGCGCGTGGTTGAGGTGGGCGTGCGAGGAGTGGTGCGTCTCGCGCCCGCCGTCGGCGACCGCGACCGCGACGGCGCGCGCCGCCAGCCGCTGCTGCTCGCCGAAGTCGCCGCGGAAGCCGGCGACGTGCGCCAGCCGCGTCAGCGACAGCGCGACGACGTGCGCGGCGCCGGCCTCCTCGGCGGCGCTCAGCGCCAGCTCCGCGGCCGCCGCGGCGGCGTCGAGGTCGTGCGCCAGCAGCGGGCC
>NZ_JAWSTH010000232.1:0-1119 GCF_033542075.1 Conexibacter stalactiti | reverse complement strand
AGCGGCCGACCGTCGAGCTGCGCACGGCGCGCGTCGAGGCCAGCGGCGACGGTGTCGTCAACGTCGTGCTCGGCTGCGCCGCTGTCAGCGGCGCCCGCTGCCGCGGCTCGCTCGCGCTCACGACCGCGACGCGCCAGCCGGCGCGGCTGCTGGCCGGCGGCAGAGGGCGCGGCTGGCGGTCGGCCGGCGCGCGCGTCGGCGGCGGCTCGTACTCGATCGCGGCAGGGAGACTGAGCGCGCTGCGGTTGAAGCTCTCCTCCGGCGCCCAGCGTGTGCTCGCCGCTCGCGGCACGCTGGCGCTGAGCGCTCGTGCGACGCAGGCCTCCGGCGCCGCGCCCGCGGTGCGCGCGGTGCGCGTGCTGGCGACGCGGGCGCCGGCGCTGCGGATCGACGGCGGCGACGTGACGGCCGACGCCGACGGGCGGGTCGCGCTGCGCGTCCGCTGCGGCGAGCCGTGGGCGCGCTGCGCCGGGACGGTGACGCTTGCGGGGATCCGCGACGGCCGCGCGCTCGGCAGCGCTCGCGTCACGGTCGCCGGTGGTCCGGTTCATACGGTCGCGGTGCGGCTGAACGTGAGCGGTCGCCGCGCGCTGGCGGAGGCCGGCCGGCTGCGGCTGCGCGTCCTCGCGGTGACGAGCGAGCCGGCGGCGCGCCCGACGCGCAGCCAGCGCGAGCTGACGGTGGTGGAGGAGCGACTGTGAAGCTCAACGCCCTCCTCATCAGAGGTCTCGTCGCCGCCGGCCTGCTCGGCGCGCCGGCCGTCGCCGTCGCGGCCGACTGCCCGCAGCCGCCGCCCTCCAGTCAGACGTCGCAGAGCTTCGACTACGCCGGCTACGCCGAGCAGTTCGCCGTCCCGACCTGGGTCAATCAGCTGACGGTCACGGTCCGCGGCGGCCACGGCGGATCGAGCGCCGGCAGAACCGGCAGCGGCGGGCGGCCCGGCGTCGTCACCGGCGTCGTGCCGGTCACGCCCGGCAGCTGCCTCGACATCACCGTCGGCGCCTACGGCGGCGGCTTCGGCCTCGGCAGCGGCGGCAGCGGCGGCGGCATGAGCGGCGGCGGCCTCGCGCCGTTCGGCGGCGGCGGCGGTGGCGGCAGCGCGATCGCGCCGCAGGGCGG
>NZ_JAWSTH010000231.1:0-1152 GCF_033542075.1 Conexibacter stalactiti | reverse complement strand
CGTGCCGGCGACCGCGCAGCCCGCCGCCGCGTCCGCGCCCGCGAGCGCCGCGTCGAAGCCGGCGGCGCGCGCCTCCAAGCCGAGAGCCAAGCCGAAGCGCAAGCCGAGAACGACCGCCGCGAGCAACGTCGCGCCGGTCGCGCCCGACCCGGTCGAGGACGAGTTCGGCGTGTCCGGCTCCGGCACGGCGGTGCAGCCGCAGCCGGCCGCCAGCCAGCCGGCCGCGTCGTCGTCCTCGGGCTCCTCGTCGTCGTCCGGCGCGAACGCGCCGCCTCCGCCGCGGCCCGCGTCATCGTCGACCGAGTTCGACCCCTGATCGCCGAGATCCGAGGGGGCGCCGCCGGCCGCTGACGCCATTGAGAGGGCATGTCAGCGAACGACCCGCCCTCCGGTCCGCCTCGGTCCCCGGACGACCGGCCCGAGCCCGACCGCGCCCCCTTCGAGCTGGCCGCCGAGCCGGCGCCGGCCGACGCCTGGCCCGCGCCGCCCGACGCCTGGCCCAGTCCCGGTGACGCCTGGCCCGTGCCCGGTGACGCGCCGCCGCCCGACGACCCATGGCCCGTGCCCGGCGACGCGCCGCTCGCGCCGCCGCCCGACGACCCGTGGCCCGCGCCCGGCGACGCCTTCTCGGCGGCCACCGCGATCCGGCCGGCGCCCGCGCCCGGCGGCAACCTCTTCGAGTCAGCGAACCGCTGGGCGCAGGACGCCGACGACGACGCGCCCCGCGACGAGCCCGGCGACCGCATCGCAAGCGCGCGCCCGTCGCGCTCGTCGCGCGCCCGCCGTGAAGCGCGCGACCGCCCCCAGCGGCGGACGCGCCCCGCGCGACGCACCCGTGCGTCGCCGCGCTCCCGCCGCCAGCTCGGCCGGATCGGCGTGCGGATGGGCTGGGCAAGCCTCTCCCAGCACGCGCGCACCCACGTGCGCGGGTTCGCGCTGCTGCTCCTCGTCACGGTCGTCGGTGGCGTCGTGCTGCTGCAGAGCCGCAGCGGCGCCGAGCCGCCCCGGCGCGCCGCGGCGGCCCGGCCGGCCGACACGCCGTCGGCGCCCCAACAGGTGAGCCACGGCGCCGACGCAGATGCCGGCGCGAACGCCGGCGACGAGCAGCGGCGCGCTCGCGCCAAGCGCGCCGCCCGCCACGCGGATCGGCGG
>NZ_JAWSTH010000230.1:0-1184 GCF_033542075.1 Conexibacter stalactiti | reverse complement strand
GCCTCCGACTTGCTCGACGCGCGGCCGTCGTCGCGATGGAGCGCGGCGGCCGCGTCGGCCGCCTCGGCGGCGACGAGCAGCGCGTCGAGCGCGGCGAACCGCTCGGCGACCGCCAGCAGCGCGCGCCCGTCACGCGCGACGAGGGCCGCGGCGTGCGTGGCGGCGAGCGGTGCGAAGGGACCGTCGACGGTGGGGGCCGCGTCGGCAGGCGGCGCGGGTTGCGTCGGCGCGAGTGCCGCGTCCTCCGGCGGCGCGAGCCGCGCCAGCGCCGGGGCGGCACTCGTCGGGTCGCCGAGCCGGCACAGCTCGTGCAGCGCGCGCAGCTCCAGCGCCGTCTGGCCGCGGGCGCGAGCCAGCTCGACCGCCTCCAGCGCGTGGGCGCGCGAGCGCGACAGCTCGCCGGCCGCAGCCGCGCTCCAGGCGCGCGCGAGCGGCAGCTCCGGCTCAAAGCCCTTGTGACCCAGCGGCGCCCGCTCCAGCTCCAGCACCGCCGCGCCCGCGATCGCCGGCTCGCCCGCCTGGGCCGCGGCCTGCGCCACGCCGGCCAGCGCCCACGGCAGCATCCCGGCCGCGTCGCCGTCGCGCAGCAGGGCGGCGCTCTCGCGCAGCAGCCGCAGGGCCGTCCGCACCCGTCCCCGCGCCAGCCAGGTGTAGCCGAGCATGCCGGCTTCGACGGCGCGGGTCGACGTCGATCGCTGCCGCACCGCGTGGTCGTAGACCTGCGTGGAGGCGTCGGTCGCGGCGATCAGCCGGCCGCTCAGCCGCAGCGCGAGGCCGCGCTGGCTCGCCAGCACGAGCGCGATCCACGGCAGCTCGTCACGGTGACGCTCGGCGATCGGCAGCCAGCGGTCGGCCAGCGCCAGCGCCGCGTCGGTGCGCCCGCGGGAGAGCAGCGCCTCGACCGCCCCGGTCGCGGCGTGCAGCCGCGCCTGCTCGCGCACGCCGTCGTCGTCGAGCAGCGGCAGCGCCGTGTCGAGCGCCGCGCGCGGGTCGCCGGCCGCGGCCTGCAGCCGCACCCGCTGCGCGACCAGCTCGCCGCGCACGCTCGCATCGCTCACCGCCGCCTCGGCGCGGCGCAGGGCGTCATCGGCCTCCGCCGCGCGGTCAAGCCCCCAGAAGAGGTTGCGCGCACGCGCGACCGCGACGGCGGCGCGGCGGCGGTCGTCGGCGCCTGGCGCCGGCTC
>NZ_JAWSTH010000229.1:0-1205 GCF_033542075.1 Conexibacter stalactiti | reverse complement strand
CGCCGCCCCCGTCGCCCCGCTGCTGGCGGCGGCGGCCGCGCGCGGCGAGGAGGCGATGGGCGCCGCGGCAGCCGCCGACGCCGCCTGGAAGCGGCTGGACGAGGGATCACGGGCGGTGGCGGAGGCGGCCGGTGACGCTTCGCTGGCCGCCGAGGACACACCGGCCGCGCCCAGCGCCGGCACGGCCGACGCCGCCGCCGACGCCACGCCCGCCGACGCCGCTGACACCGCGCCCGCCGACGCCCACGCCCCACCGAGCCTCTTCGACGCCGCCCCCACTCTCTTCGACCTTCCGGGCGACGCCGCGCCGGCGCCGCCCGCAGCGAACGTGGTGGCCGAGGCGTTGACGCGCGCCGACGAGTCGGCGCCTGCGCTCGCGCTGCGGATGCGGGCGGGTGAGCTGCGGAGCCAGGCCGGCGCGTTCGGCGAGCTGGTCGCCGTCGAGCAACGGCTCGATGCTGACGAGCAGGCGCTTGCTCGGCTGCTCGCCGAGGCAGAGACGGCGAGCGCGCGCGGCGAGTCGGCGACGCAGGCGCTCGCAGCAGCCGAGCAGACGCGCGCGCGGCTCGACGGCGCCGCGCAGACGGCGCGCCGCGCCGCCGACCGGCTCGACGCGCTTGCCGCCGAGACCACCGCGGCGCAAGAGCGCGCCACGCACGCGGCTGAGCGCGATCGCTTGACGGCCGCCCAGGCGCAGCTCGCGGACCGCGTGCGCGCGGCCGTCGACGCCGAGCAGGCCGCACGTGCCGCCTGGCTCGACCTGCGCGAGCGCCGCCTCGCCGGCATGGCCGCCGAGCTGTCGGCCGATCTCGCGCCCGGCGAGCCGTGCGCCGTCTGCGGCGCGCTCGATCACCCGGCGCCGGCGCATCTCCGCTCGACCGACGGCGCCGCCGATCCGATGACCGCGGAGCTCGACATCTCAGGGGTGCACAGATCCGCGCTCATCCCGGGCGGAGACGCTGACGCCGCTCCGCTCGCGAAGCAGGAGCGGGCGGCGCAGGAGGCGCACGCGGCGCGCGCGGACGAGCGCGGGGAGCTGGAGCGCTCCGCCGCCGCGAACGCGAGCGCGCTCGCCGCCGCGCGGGCGATCGCTGGCGAGGCGAGCGCTGAGGAGCTGCGCGCGGATGCCGCGCGGCTCGTCGAGCAGCACGCCGCCGCGCGCGCCGAGGCCGACGGGCTCGCGGGCGCCGAGCGCGAGCTGAGCG
>NZ_JAWSTH010000228.1:0-1208 GCF_033542075.1 Conexibacter stalactiti | reverse complement strand
CAGCGCTCGGCGGCGCCGGGCGCGGCGGGGGCGCCGGGCACGGCGCCGGCGGCCGCCGAGGCGACGGGCGCGGCTTCAGCGGCCGCCGAGGCGACGGGCGCGGCTTCAGCGACCGGCGAGGCGACGGGCGCGGCTTCAGCGACCGGCGAGGCGACGGGCGCGGCTTCAGCGGCCGGCGCGGCGTCGGGCGCGGTCGGCTCGACACTCGCGGAATCGGCGTGCACGCCGTCCGCCGGCGCAGCGGCCTCGTCGCGCGCGTGCTTCGCTCGACGGCGCGGCACCGTCAGCCGAGCACCGGCATCAGCGCCGAAGCGGGTCTGGCGGCCAGGCCGCGTGGGCGAGCGAGCCGCTCCAGCATCACCGCGGTGTCGGCGAACGGGACCCCGGTGAGGTGAGCGTCGCGCTCCTCGAAGTCGGCGACGATCCCGCGCACCGCGGCCGCGTATCCGGGGCCGTCACCACGCGCGAGCGCGTCGATCGCCACCGCCGTGCGGGTGAAGGCGGGATCCTCCGTCTGCATGCCGGCCGCGGCGTCGACGGCGGCGCCGTCGTCGCCCTGCACGAGCGCGGCGATCGCGAGCGCGTAGCAACCGGGCGGCGAGTCGCACGCGTCCCCGAGTCTCTCACGCACGTAGGCCGCCGCCTCGCCGGCGTGGCCGGCCAGCACTGCCGCCTTCGCCAGCCCGACGAGCCGGCCGAAGCCACGCGGCGGCGCCGCTTCCCACGACGCGCGGTAGCGCTCGGCGGCCGCGGCGAAGCGCTCGCGCGAGACCGCCGCGTCGCCGCGCAACAGCGCCTGCTGCGCGCTCGCCTCCAGCGCGATCGCCTCCCGCAGGAGTGCTCTGTCGTCGGGTGCGGCCACGTCGCGGACCGTATACCCGCTCGGCGCGGGGTGGCAAGCGGCGCGGCGGGATGCGCGGTCGTTTGCTGCTGTCTGTCAGCAGCAGACGACCGGAGTTCCGTCAGGCCTGTCGATCTCTCTCGACTCGATGCGGCTGCGTCGGCTGCTCGCCGGGATCCGCCCGCGCCCACAGCGACCCCCTCGCCGGCGGCTCGGGCTCGCGGGCGGGCGCGGACGGCTCGGGCTCGGCCGCCGGCGGCTCCTCCTCGGCGGCTGGCGCGGACGGCTCGGGCTCGGCGGCCGGCGCCTCCTCCTCGGCGGCAGGCGCCGGCGGCTCCTCCTCGGCGGCTGGCGGGGGGGGCCCCGG
>NZ_JAWSTH010000227.1:0-1235 GCF_033542075.1 Conexibacter stalactiti | reverse complement strand
GGCCGCTGCGCGCGCCCGGCTCCAGCTGCTGCTCGGCACCGCGCGCGACCGCAGCGACGACCGCGCCGGCGCCCGCGACGCCTGCCGCGCGGCCGCCGCGCTCGCGCGCGAGGCAAGGGACCCCCAACTGCTCGCCGAGGCAGCGCTCGGCTTCAAGGGGCTGGGGCTGGCGCTCGTCGGCAGCGACGCCGAGACCGTCGCGCTGCTGCGCGAGGCGCTGGCGGCGCCGCAAGCCGCGCTCGGGGAGCCGCTGCGCGCCCGGCTGCTGGCGGCGCTCGCGCTCGAGCTGTACTACGACGCCCCGGCCGAGTCGCAGCGGCTGAGCGCGCAGGCGGTCGCTCGCGCTCGCGAAGCGGGTGAGCCGGGCGCGCTGGCGCAGACGCTGAGCGCCCGCCACGCCGCGCTGTGGAGCGCCGGTCGCGCGCACGAGCGGCTCGGGGTCGCCGACGAGATGCACGCGCTCGCGCGCGGCGCGCACGACCGCATCGCCGCGTTGCAGGCGCGCAACTGGCGCGTGATCGACCTGCTGGAGCTGGGCCGCGTGCGCGACGCCGAGCGCGAGGTCGACGTCTACGCCGCCGAGGCCGCCGAGCTGCGGCTGCCGCGCTACCGCTGGTACGTGCCGCTGTGGCGCGCGGCGATCGCGATCCTGCGCGGCGACTTCGCGGCCGCCGAGACCGCGTCGGCGGAGGCGCAGCGGCTCGGGGTGCAGGCGCAGGACGCCAACGCCGCGCGCTACGGCGCGACCCAGCACGCGATCCTGCTGGCCGAGCAGATGCGCTATCGCGAGATCGACGTCGACGAGCTGATGCGGCTGATGCACGGCGCCCCGACCAGCACGGGCGCATGGCTGCCGTGGATCGTCTGGATCCAGGCCGAGCGCGGTGAGGCGAGCGCGGCCCGTGCCGGCTGGGAGCAGGTCGCCGCCGACGACTTCGCGATGCTGCCCGACGACGCCAACTGGGATGCCGCGACCGACGCCGCCGAGGCGTGCGCGACGCTCGGCGACGCCGACCGCGCGCCGGCGCTGATCGCGCGGCTGGAGCCGTACGCCGACGTGATGCCGGTGATAGGGCGCGGGATCGCGGTCTGCGCGCCGGTCTCCTACTTCCTCGGGCGGCTGCGGCTGACGGCCGGCGACCCGGTCGCGGCCGCCGCCAGCTTCTCCGCCGCGCACGCCGCCTGCGCACGCGTCGGCGCGGCGCCGCGCGCGGCGCGCAGCCGCCTCGGGCTCG
>NZ_JAWSTH010000226.1:0-1336 GCF_033542075.1 Conexibacter stalactiti | reverse complement strand
GCCCGCCGCGCCCACGGCTCGGCACCGAGCCGCTCCAGCACGTGCAGCGCCCGCCGCAGCGGCTCGCGCGCGTCGGCCCGCCGGCGCGCCCGCCGCAGCCGCTCGCCGAGCACCAGCTCGGTCCGCGCCCGCTCGAACGGCAGCTCGACGCGCGCGTGCCATGCAAGCGCCGTCTCCCCCAGCCGGTCGATCTCGTCCTCGCCGGCGAGCAGCAGCCGCCCGCGCGCGGAGGCCGCGTGAGCCCAGGCGCCGCCGGTCTGCGCCGCGCCCTCCTCCAGCCGCTCCAGCGCCCGCAGCGCGTCGTCGCGGCGACCGAGCCGCACGAGCGCCTCGATCAGGTCGGCGACGTAGAGCGTCAACGCCGGTTCGCCGAGCGGCAGGCCGCGGTCGATCGCGTCAGCTCGCTGCAGCAGCTCGACCGCGGCGCCCGCGCGCCCGGCCGTCAGCTCGGTGAAGCCGAGCGCGGCGAGCGAGTGCAGGACGGTCGCCGGGCCGGCCGCGACCTCGCTCAGCTCGATCCCCTCCTGACCGTGCGCGCGCGCCTGCTCGATCCGCCCGGTGCCGGCCTCGGCGCGCGCCAGCCCGGCGAGCGCGAGCGCGAGCGCTCCCGCCTGCCCGGTCTCGCGCGCCAGCCGCACGCTCTCCTCCGCGTCGGCGAGCGCCGCCGCCCAGCGACCGCGCCGCCAGTGCAGCTGCGAGCGCACGTCGAGCGGGTAGACGAGCCGTCCCACAGCGCCGGCCTCGCGCGCGCCCGCGACCATCCGGCCGACGATCCGCTCGACGCGCTCGAAGCGCTCGATCCACAGCGACGCCATCGCCGCCATGCCGATCAGCTCGGCGACCTCCGACAGCGGGTCGGCGGCGTACAGCAGCGGCTCGGCCGCGCTCAGCAGCGCGTCGCCCTCGCGCGAGCGGCCGAGCGCGAGCAGCGCCTCACCCTCGGCGATCGCGGCCAGCGTCGCCAGCACCGGCAGCTCCTCGCCGGCGACCGCGCGCGCCGTCGCGGCCAGCTCCGCCAGCTCCGCCATCTCGCCGCGGAACATGTGACCGAACGACGCCTCCAGCAGCAGCTGCGCGGCGGCCGCGCTGTCGCCCGCGGCGTCGGCCTCCGCGCTCAGCCGCTTCAACGCGGTGATCGCCGCCCACGGGTCGCCGCCGCGCATCGTGATGTGCGCGTGCAGGCGGGCGGCGCCGCCGGCGACGGCGCCGTCGCCGGCCTCCTGCGCGTCGCGCCCCGCCCGCTCGGCCAGCTCCAGCGCCAGCGCGGCGTGGCCGGCGACGGCATGGTCGCGGGCCGCCTCCAGCTCCAGCGGCGCACGCTCGCCGACGCTCGCGG
>NZ_JAWSTH010000225.1:0-1342 GCF_033542075.1 Conexibacter stalactiti | reverse complement strand
GCCAGCGCGAGCGCCTCGCGCGCCGCGCGCCGCTGCCCGGCCCGCCGCAGCGCCCCGCCGAGGTCGACGCGCGCGCGGGCGCGGTCGAGGCGCCACGGCGTCCCGTCGAGCAGCGCGACGGCGGCGGTGAGCCCGTCGATCCGCGCGTCGCCATCGCCATCGGCGTCGGCGAGCGCGAGCGCGCGCGTCGTGTACGCGATCGCCTTCGGCGTGTCCCAGCGCCGTGCGAGCGGCAGCTCCGCCGCCGCCAGCACTCGCGCCTGCGCCGGCTCGCCCTGTGCGATCAGCGCCAGCGCGCAGGCCGACCGCCACGGCGGCGACGGCCGCGTCATCTCCCAGCGCTCGTGGCGGCGGCCCAGCTCGCGGAAGTCGGCCTCCGCCTCGACCGCGCGCCGCTGCGCGAGCCGCAGCTGACCGCGCATGAACAGCAGCGGGTTGAACAGCATCTGCTCCGGCACCGCGCCGGTCAGCCCGTGCTGCTCCAGCGCCGCCTCGGCACGGTCGAGCGCGCCGCGCTCCGCGAGCGCCATCGCGTGGAACGCGACCGTCGTGCGCGCCATCCGCTCGGCGCGCGCCTCCGCCAGCGCGTCGAGCGCGGTCGCCAGCTCGGCCTCGGCGGTGCGCAGGTCGCCGACGTCGAGCGCGACGACGCCGCGCGTCGCCAGGCCCATCGCGTAGCGGATCTGCGAACCCTCGCGAGCGGCCTGCGCGACGATCCGCTCGACGACCTCCGCGGCCGCCGCGGGCCGGCCGGCGTGCAGGAACATCGCCGCCTCGCCGACGCCGGCGGTCGGGTCGGGCCACGGCCGCGGCGCGTCGAGCGACCACGCCGCCAGCTCGGTCGCGCGCGCCAGCTCGGCGGCGGTCTCGCCGGGCGACTCGCTCGCCGCGACCGCGCGCACGAGGCGCTCTCCCGGCGTCTCCCCGGCAAGGCCGGCCGCGAGCCGCGCGACGCGGCCGCGCACGCGCGTCTCGGTGCGCAGGTCGTAGCGGCCGGCGAGCGCGAGCACGCCCTCCAGCCGCAGTCGCTGCTCGCGCAGCCGCGGGTCGGACTCGACCTCCTCGATCGTCGCCAGCAGCACGTCGACCGCGTCGCCGTGGCTGCCCGCGGTGTAGTGCGCGAAGCCAAGCTCGACGGCGATCTCGGCGCGCTGCGCGGGATCGCGCTCGGCCGCGAGCGCCTCGCCGAGGTGCGCGGCGGCCGCGCCGTCGAGCAGCGTCAGCTCGGTCGCTCCCAGCTCGCGCAGGACGGTCGCGCGCAGCGCCGGCTCCGGCGGCTCGGCGAGCGCCCGGCGCAGCAGCGCGCCCGCCCGCTCCGGCACGCCCTGCGACCGCGCTGAGC
>NZ_JAWSTH010000224.1:0-1412 GCF_033542075.1 Conexibacter stalactiti | reverse complement strand
GGCCGGGGCGGCGTGCCGGCCGGGTGGGCTGCGGCGGCCGGATGGGGATGCGGCAGCCGCGCGCGCACCAGCCAGCCGCCGGCGCCGTCCGGCCCGGCGTCGAGCGTGCCGTCGTAGAGTCGCGCCCGCTCGCGCATCCCGACGAGGCCGAAGCCGCCGGCGCCACGCGTCGCTGCGTCACCCTCGCCGGACGCCGCCGCGAGCACCGGCGAGTTGTCCACCGCATGGGTGGAAAACCGTCCGCTGCTCGCGCGGCGCGCAGCTGAGTGCAGCACGCTGCGCACCTCCAGCTCGACGCCGCCGGGAGCGCACACCACGCGAACACGCACCTCGCGCGCCGCGTCGCCGTGCTTGCGCGCGTTCGTCAGCGCCTCCTGGACGATCCGGTAGGCCGCCGCCGACTGGCCGGGCGGAACCGCGGCGACGGTGCCGCGCAGCTCGCACGCGATCGTCAGCCCGCCGCGCCGCGCACCGTCGAGCAGCCGCGTCAGCTCGGCGAGCGACGGCGCCGGGCTCACGCGCACCGAGTCGCCGCGTTCCGCGCCGTCGCGCGGGCGGCCGCTGCCGTCCGCGGCTTCGTCGCTGAGCGCGGCCAGCAGCTGCTCCAGCTCGCGCAGCGTGCCGCGCGCGGCGGTCTCGACGGCGTCGATCGCGGCGGCCGCGTCGGCGGGGCGCAGCGGCAGCAGGCGCTCGGCGGCAGCCGTCTGCAACGCGATCGAGCCGAGGCCGTGGCCGACGAGGTCGTGCAGCTCGCGCGCGACGCCGAGCCGTTCGGCCGTCAGCGCCAGCGCGACCTGACGTGCCCGGCGCGCCTCCTCGGCCGCCGCGAGCGCGCGCAGCTCGGCCGCCTCCGCGATCCGCCGCCGGACCGCGAATCCGGTGCCCCACGCGGCGGTCGTCATCGTGAGGCCGACGACCGTCGCCGCGAGCGGGTCGAAGGCGCCGGCCCAGCCGAGCATCAGCGCGTTGGCGGCGATCCCGGCCGCGGCCGCGGCGACGCCGCCGAGGAGCGCGAGCGCGGGCCGGCGCACGTAGCCGCCGGCGACGAACGCGGCCAGGCAGGTCGGCAGGTCGAGCCCGATCAGGTCGTCGGTCACCCCGTAGCGGACCAGCACGACCGTCAGCGCGGCGGCGACGCTCGCCAGCGGCCAGCGCCGGTACGGCACGAACGCGAGCGCCAGCGCGACGGCGCCGGCCAGCCGCTCGGCGGTCGTCGCGCTGCCGTAGAAGCCGGCCGGCCGTCCGCTCGCGGCAAGCGCCTCCAGCAGCCCGATCGCGAGCACGAACAGCGGCAGCAGCCCCGCGCGCAGGAGACGAGCGGCGTCGGCGGCCGCACGGTTCGCGCGGGAGGGCGCCGGCGCGACAGCCGCCGTGGCGAGCGCCGGCGCGGCGAGCGGCGGCGCCGCGAGCGC
>NZ_JAWSTH010000223.1:0-1415 GCF_033542075.1 Conexibacter stalactiti | reverse complement strand
CTTGGCCTCCGACTTGACGCGGCCGCCCCGCCCCTGCGCGACGCCGCGCCCCCGCCGCGCGACGCGGGCGCGTGGCGGCGCGTCGAGGTCGACGAGCTGCTGGGCGTCGTGCGCGTGCCGGCCGGCGTCGAGCTGGACCTCGGCGCGAGCGCGAAGGCGCTCGCCGCCGACCATGCCGCGCGGGCGGCGGTCGTGCGCACCGGCGCCGGGGTGCTGGTCGCGCTCGGCGGCGACATCGCCGTCGCGGGCCCGCCGCCGCCCGGCGGCTGGACGATCCGCGTCAGCGACGACCATGCCGACGGCGGTGGCCGCGCGACCGTCGGCCTCGATGGAGCGGCCGCGCGCGACGCCGCGCGTGGCGACGACGGCCCTGCCGAGACGATCGCGATCGTGGACGGCGGGCTGGCGACCTCCGGCACGACCGTGCGCCGTTGGGTCGCGGGCGGCGAGCTGCGTCACCACGTGATCGACCCGCGCACCGGAGCGCCCGCGCAGACGCCATGGCGAACCGTCGCGGTCGCGGCGGCGTCATGTGTCGACGCCAACGCCGCCACGACCGCCGCGCTCGTGCGCGGCGCCGACGCCCCGCGCTGGCTGCATTCGCTCGGCCTGCCAGCCCGCCTCGTCACGACTGACGGCGCCGTGCTGCACGTCGGCGACTGGCCGGGCGCGGAGCGCTCGTCTCGCGGCGCGGACGCGACAAATCCCGGCGCGGACGCGACAAATCGCAGCGCGGACGCGACAAATCGCGGCGCGGACGCGACGGATCCCGGCGCGGACGCACCCCGGCGCGCCGCGGCTCCGCCGCGCGTCCGCTTCGTCCCGCTGGAGCGACGATGATCGCGCTCGCCGCCACCAGCCCGCTGTGGCTGGCGACGCGCGGGGCGGGGATCGTCGCGCTGCTGCTGCTGACCGTCACGCTCGTGCTCGGGGTCGCCGACGTGAAGCGCTGGCGGGCGCCCGGCTGGCCGCGATTCGTGGTCGACGCGATCCACCGCGGCGCGTCGCTGCTGTCGATCCTCTTCGTCGCGCTGCACGTCGCCACGACGGTGCTCGACGGCTACGTGGCGATCGGCTGGCTCGATGCGCTGATCCCGTTCGCCAGCCCCTACGAGACGTTCTGGGTCGGGCTCGGCACGGTCGCCTTCGACATCCTGCTGCTGCTCGGCCTCAGCGGCCTGCTGCGACAGCGTGTCGGCCACCGCACCTGGCGTGCGATCCACTGGAGCGCCTACGGCTGCTGGCCGATCGCGCTCGTCCACGCGCTCGGGACCGGCAGCGACGCCGCCACGCCGTGGATGCTCGCCGTCGCTGCGCTCTGCGCGCTCGCGGTCGCCGGCGCGGTCGCGCTGCGGGTCGGCGGCGTGGGTGGCGCGGGCGGCGGCCGCGCGGGCATCGGGCACGGCGCCGGCGCG
>NZ_JAWSTH010000222.1:0-1480 GCF_033542075.1 Conexibacter stalactiti | reverse complement strand
CGCGCCGGCCGCCGCGGCGAGGTCACCGGCCGGCGACAGCGGCGCCAGGCCGGCGGCGAGCGCGCGGGCGAGCCGGTCGCGCAGCCGCAGCAGCGCGTCCAGCTCGTCGTCCGCGTCGGCGTGTGCGCGCAGCCCCGCGACCGACTCCGGCGCGAGGAACAGGTCGAGGTCCGTCAGCAGCCGGCGCGCCCACGGCTCGACGTCGGCGCCCGCGAAGCTCGTCGCGGTCGGCGCGCCGAGCCGGCCGTCGGCGCCGAGCGTCGGCACCGGCACGCTGACCGCCTGCTGGAACGCGCGGAAGAGCGGGCGCAGCGCGAAGCCGTGCGGCGGGTCGTCGAAGGAGAGCGCGGCGATGCCGCCGCTGCCGAAGTCGACGGCCCACACCTGCGGCCCGGGTACGGCGTCACCGGAGGGTGTCGTCGTCAGCGGCGGCGTGGGCGCAGCGCCGTCGGCGGCGGGGGTCGTCGCGAGTCGCAGCGTCGGCGCCGCCGCCAGCAGCCGTGGCGCGAGCGCGGCGAGTCGCTGCGCGGCGTCGGCCGGCGCCGACACGACGGTGTCGGCCTGCGCGGCCGGGCGGTCGCCGTCGGCGTCTCGTTGCAGCCGCACCGTCGTCACGAGCTGGACGGCCGGCTGGCCGGCGGTGAGCGGCTCGCTCAGCCTGGCGGTGACGGTCGCGGGCGGCGGTGGCAGCAGCACGCGAGCGCCTGCGGCGAACAGCGCGACCTCCGCGTTCGCGCTCAGCAACTGCGCGAGCGAGATCGCCACGCCGCGGGCGGCGAAGCGGGTCAGGATGGCGTTGAGCGTGTCGCCGGGGAGCGTTCGCTCGATCGCGCCGCCGGGCGCCTCGACTCCGATGCCCTCGACCACCAGCCCGGTCAGCGCGGCGTTCGCTTGCGCGACAGCGAGCGGGTCGACGCCGTAGGTCGCGCCGACCGCCGTCGCTGTCGACGCCGCCGGCAGCGCCGGCGCGGGAGCGGCGAGCAGCGCGCCCGGCGCCAGAGCTGTCGTCGAGACCGCGGCGACGACGGCGTCGAAGTCGACCGCTTCCGCTTCGCCGCGCAGCCGTCGCCACAGCGCGTCGAGCGAGTCGTCCGGGCGGACGGTCGTGACCTGATCGCCGACCGCGACGGCGCTGCCGGCGGGCAGCAGCCCGGGCAGCGCCCGGCTCGCCGCGGCGAGCCGCGGGAGGCTGATCGCGAGGCGCTGCGCGGCGCTCGTCAGCGTGTCGCCGTCGCGGGCGCCGTACGGGACGACGGGCGCCTCGTCGGGCAGCGCCACGGTGCCCGGGGTCGCGGAGCCGTCGGGCAGCGGGACGGGCGTCAGCGCGGCGGCGGCACGCGCGAACAGCGCCGCGCCGGCGAGGTACCGCCGCAGCGGCGCGCTGCCCTCCAGGAGCGGCAGCGGTGTCGGCGCGCCGTCGTCGCCGCGCGCCAGCGGCGTCAGCAGCGCCGCGTGCGCCGCCGGCGCCGCGAACTGCGCG
>NZ_JAWSTH010000221.1:0-1610 GCF_033542075.1 Conexibacter stalactiti | reverse complement strand
GGCCGCGGCAGCACGCGCGACGGCGGCGGCCGAGTCGGCCGACGGTATGCCCGGCGCCAGCGGCGGCGTCAGCAGCGTCGCCCACGGGGCGGGCGACAGCTGCGCGGGATGCTGCGCGATCGGCGCGCTGCTCGGCCGGTGGTCGAGGGTGCTGGCGGCGACCGGCGCCGCGATCAGCGCGAGCGCGATCAGCAGGGTGATGAGAGTCTGGGAACGGCGCATGACGGCCCGCCCGGGCGGCAACGCAGGCGGACCTCCACCGTAGCGCGGAGGGGATGAGTGCGGATCTGTGCCCCCATGGGATGCACAGATCCGCGCTCATGGGCGCGGGCGTCGCGCCGGCTGGCGCGCGGGCGCTACCCGATCTCTCTCTGCGCCGAGCCTTCGACCTTCGCGTAGGCGCAGCGGAACGACTCGGGCTGGCTGACGGCCTTGCCGCCGGCGAAGCCGCCCTTGTCCTTGTTGTCGTAGACGGTCACGTACTGGAGCGTCTCCGGCAGCGGGTTGGACGGCAGCGTGACCGGGTCCGGCTCGCCGGTCTTCGGATCGCCCTTCGAGCCCTCCGTGACGCCGAGCGCGCCGGCGGCCGAGGCGCCCGCCGCGGTCGTGATCAGCGTCGAGGACATCTCGCGGCGATCCTTCATGCCGTCGGTCGCGTCGAGGTCTATCGTCGCCGTCAGGCGGCTGTCGTCGATCGTCGAGGAGAGCTTGACGCGCGGCGCGGCGCCGACCAGCTGCGCCGCCGTCGGCAGCCAGCCGCCGAGGTCGACGCACTTCTGCGTCGCGAACAGGTAGTCGTTCTTGCCGACCTCGTCGTCGGCGAGCGGGTAGAGCGCCGAGGAGAGGCACCACGTGCCGAGGTCGACCGTGTCGGGCGAGCAGCTGCCGCGCAGCCCCTCGGCCGTGTCGCCGTCGGCGCCGAGTCTGTCCGCGCGTCTGGCGCGCGCGACCGTCGCCGGCAGGTATCTGGCCGGGATCTTCCCTCTCACCAGCGTCACCGTCTGCGCCTTCTTCGCCTGCTTCTTCGGTCTCTGCGCGCCCTTCTGCGCGAGCGCGGGGACCGTCACGGCGAGCACCAGCGCCAGCAGCGCCACGAAGAGCGCGGCGATGCCGGCGCTTCTGTTCAGTCGTTCCATCATCGGCGCCTCCTGTGGGGGCTCTGTCGTTGGTCGGCGCGCGCCCGTGCGCGGGCGGTCGCGGTTGCGGGCGCGACGTGGCGCGGGCGGTTGCGGTCACGGCGGCGGACGCCGAGCGTCAGCGCCGTGCCGGTGAAGGCGGCCAGCAGCGCCACGCCCAGCAGCGCGGGCGCGAGCGGCACGTGCTCGTCCGGGTTGTAGGCGGCGAACGCCGACGACGACTCGGGCGCGACCTCCTCCTCGCGCTTCTCCTCGTAGACGCGCACGGTCGCGCCGCCGGGCGGCGTCGGGCTCGTGAAGCTGGTCGTCGGGGGCGGCGGCGAGACGCCGACGATCGGCCGCGCGTTCGGCGGCTGCAGCGGCGGCTCGCCGGCGATCAGCGGCGGCGGCACGAACTGCGGCGCGGCCGGCGGCGGTCTCGGCGCTCTCGCCGGCGCTCTCGCCGGCGGCGTCACCGGCACGACCGGCACCGCG
>NZ_JAWSTH010000220.1:0-1698 GCF_033542075.1 Conexibacter stalactiti | reverse complement strand
CGAACGAGCGCTCCGCCGCCGTGACCGCGGCCGCCGGCCGCTCCTGCGCCAGCAGCACCTCCGCGCGGCAGCGGGCCGCGTGGGCCGTCGCGACCGGCCGCCCGAGCTGCGCGGCGCACGCCTCGGCGCGCACCGCGCACGCCTCCGCCTCGACGAGCCGGCCGCCCTGCAGCTCGACCAGCTGCAGGTCCTGGAAGGCGAGCGTGCGCTCGGCCGGGACGACGTTGGCCGCGGCCGGTCCGCCGAGCGCCTCCAGCAGCTCCGCGCGACCGCCGTCGAGGTCGCCGATCGCGACTCGGCAGTAGCCGACCAGCCAGCCCGGTTCCGCAGTCCCCGGCACGTTGCGGCCGCGTCCGCTGGCGACCACCTGGCTCTCCTTGCTGAAGCCGTACGCCGCCTCCGGATCGCCCATCAGCCCGCAGGCATAGGCCGCCTCCCACAACGCCCAGAAGAGGTATTGCGGGTTGCTCGCCAGGCGCGCCGACTCGATCGCCCGCTCGGCCAGCTCGAGCGCCTCGCCGAGCCGCCCCAGCGCCTCCAGCGCGTACAGCTTCGACAGCATCAGCGGGACCGTCATCTGCCCTTGGCCGTGGCTGCGCGCGACGGCGAGGCCGCGGTCAGCGCGCGCGATCGCCTGCTCGAACCGCTCCAGGTAGCTCTCGGCCCAGACGAGGTGGTAGACGGCGTCGAGGCAGGTCGCGAGCTGCTCGTCGGGCAGCGCGTCCATCGCCGCCGCCGCGTCGGCCTGACGCGCGTGCGCCTCGGGCGTCTCGCCGCCGGTCGCGGCGGCGAAGCAGAGCACGCTCGCGGCCCAGGTGCGGAGCGCCGGCTCGTCGAGCGCGCGGGCGATCGTCAGCGCCTGCTCGCCCATCTCCCGCGTGCGCGCGAAGTCGAGCTGGAAGAGGCTGTCGGTCGCCAGCTCGATCGCCAGCCGCGCCGCCTCCGGCCCGTCGTGCGCGGGCAGCTCCTCCCACGCCCGCTCCAGCCGCGCGCCGGCCTCCTCGTGGCGGCCGAGCCAGTGCTCGACGGCGGCGCAGTTGGCGATCAGCTCGGCGCGACGGGCGCCGCCGGGCGCCGGCAGGATCTGCAGCGCCTCCAGCAGCGCGCTGCGACAGGCCTCCAGCTCGCCGGCCGCGCGCAGCGCTCCGGCGTGCAGCTCCAGCAGCTCGACGCGGCGGTCGGTCTCGGCGGCCGGCAGCAGCCGCAGCGCGGCGCCGAACCAGCGGACCGCGGTCGCGGGCGCGCGCGAGAGCGTCTCGCAGCCGGCCCGCACCAGCAGCTCGACCGCCGCCTGGTCGCCCGGGACCGCCGCGTGCTCTGCGTGGCGGGCGCGCTCGCTGGCGGAGGCGCCGCGGCGTTCCAGCTCGTCGGCGAGGCGGGCGTGGGCGGCGAGCCGCCAGCCGCCGGGAGCGCCGTCGTAGACGGCGCGGCGCACGAGCGGATGGCGGAAGACGAACCGCCGCGGCACGTCGGTCTCGCGCACCAGCTCACGCGCGAGCAGCTCATCGAGCGCACCGAGCGCGTCGGCCGGCGTCAGCTCCGCCGCGCTGCCGGCGAGGTCGGGCTCGAACGCCTCGCCGGCGACCGCCGCGCCCTGCAGCAGCGCCTGCGCCGGCGCCGGCAGGTCGGCCAGCTCGGCGGCGAGCGAGGCGACGACCGCGCGCGGGACGCGCGCATCCAGCAGCGCGCCGGCAGCCG
>NZ_JAWSTH010000219.1:0-1700 GCF_033542075.1 Conexibacter stalactiti | reverse complement strand
CGGGGCCCCGGCGCCGGTAGGCGTCGAGCCGCGCCTGCGCGGCGGCGGCGCGCTCGCGGGCGCGCACGAGCGCGGCCGCGGCGGCCTCGTCCTCGGTGCGCGCGTTCGTGAAGGCGTCGCGCAGGTCGGTGAACTCGCTCACGGTCTCGCGGCTCTCGCTCTCAGCATCTCGGCGCCGTGGATCGCGACCATCACCGGCGCCTGGTACAGCACGTAGGCCCAGCGCGCGGCGCTGTTGGCGGCGGCGTTGACGTCGACGTCCTCGATCGCCTGGTCTCTCTTCTCAGCGTCGGCGGGGCCGAGCGGCGCGAGCGCGACCGGCGCGAAGGCGGCGGCCGGCAGGTGGCCGCCGGGGGCGACACCTGGCGCGTCGGACCAGGCGAGGTCGTTGAAGGTCTGCACCGGCTGCGCGCCGCCGCGCTCGATGTCGAGCCCGAAGCGCGGCTCGCCGGGCCGCTCCTTGATGACGAAGAACCAGCCCGGGTCCGGTCTCGCCTCGGCGAGCGGGTCGCCGCCCTTCGCCTCTCTCGTCGTGAGGTCGAAGCCGATGAAGGTGATGTCGGGGTCGACCTTCGCCTCGTACAGCGGCGTCAGCACCTTCGCGGGCGGCGGTCTCGCCTCCTCCGCCGGCGACAGCAGCGCCAGCTCGCGCTCTCTGCCGGGGTCTATTCTGCCGTCTCTTCTCAGCTGCCAGGCGGCGCGGTGGGCGTATATGACGGCGTTCGGATAGCGCTTCAGCAGCTCGCCGCGGATCAGCATCACCGCCTCCTCCTCGGCCGGCCCGCCGCTCTCGCGGTTGTCGTGGTCGCCGAGCTGCGAGTTGCGCGACCACAGGTGCAGCTTGGGGATGTCGTAGAGCAGCTCGCGGCGCTGGTCGGCGGTCAGTCTCGGATCGGTCAGCGCGCCGCTGGCGTCCCAGAACTGGCGGAAGACGCTGCCGCGCTGGTCGGTCGGGTACTCGCGCCACAGGAGCTCGCGCGCCATCTCGTGGTTGAGCCCGACCATGTACGCCTCGATGAAGAGCTGGTGGGTCTCCAGCAGCGTGACGCTGTTCTGCTCGACCAGCCCGATGTTCGGCAGGAAGAGGTCGGTCGACGCTCTTACGAGCGGGTCGTACATCGGCAGGTCGATGCGCGGGTAGGCCATCGCCTCCTGAAAGCTCTCGTCCAGCTCGGTGACGATCCGTCTCGGGAACCTGACTCTGTGGTGGGTCCGTCTCGGGATCGTCACGGCCGGGTCGAGCGCGTCGACCAGCACCGCGACGGTGCCCTCGAGGCCGAGCGGGCCGCGCTCGGGCTCCTTCGAGGTCTCGTCGCTGGCCCACACGAGGATCGCTATCTCGTCGTGGCCGTCCTTCGTTCTTCTCGCTGTCCCCTTGCCCTCGCCCGGCTTGCGGTCGGGGTTGCGCGGATCGCGCAGTATGAAGTTGTCGGGCTCGGGCAGGTCTTGGGCCGCGCCCGGCTTGAGCGCGTCCTCGCCGATCCAGACCGCGGCCGGCTTGCCCTTCGGATCCTTCGCCAGCAGGTCGCGTATCTCGTTCGTGATGACGAGCCCCGGCGGCGTCCGCTTCGGCGGCGCGGCGGCGATCTCGCCGCGGTCGACCCGCTCCAGCAGCGCCGTCGGCCGCGGCTGCGCCCCGGCGCGGACGGCCGCCGCGCGCACCAGCGGCCCGCGCGGACGCAGCGCCCGCCGCAGCGGAG
>NZ_JAWSTH010000218.1:0-1738 GCF_033542075.1 Conexibacter stalactiti | reverse complement strand
ACGCCGGTCACGCCGCCGGCAGAGCCCGTCCCGACGCCTGAGCCGGCGCCGGCCCCCGCGCCGCCGCCGGCTGATGATGCGCCCGCCGAGCCCGCGCCCGCGCCGGCTCCCGCGCCGGCCGACGACGGCACTCCCGCGCCGACGCCGTAGCCGGCGCTCGCCGGGCGCCCCGAGGGCGCGCGACGCGCCAGCAGCAGCCCTACGGCCCGGCTTCGCCGCCGACGATCAGCTCGCCGGCCTCCTGGCCGTCGACCGTGATCGTGTAGCTGCCGGCTCTCAGCCCCGGCATCCGCAGTGACTCCGTCGCCCCCGCGGCGACCTCGAGCGTCTGCGGCTCAGGCGTCATCAGCTCGACGGCGTGGGCCGCGTCGGAGCTGACTGACAGCTCGATCGCGAGCCGCGCCGGCACCGTGATCCGCGGCGGCGTCAGTCTGCCGCCTCTGAGCGCGAAGACCGCCGGCACGCGAATCGCCTGCTCGCCTCCGCCGCCCTGCTCCTCCTGCGGCGTCGGCGTGGTCGTCGGCGGCGACGGGACCGTCGAGGTCGGGATGTCGGTGACGGTCGGCGGGGGCGGCGGCGTCGCGTCCGGGGTCGAAGCGACCGGACCGGTCGTCGTGGCGGGCGGCGGCTGGGTCGTCTGCACCGCGGCGGTCGTCGACGAGCCGCCGTCGTCGTCGCCGCAGCCGGCGATCAGCGCCGCGGCCGCGAGCGTGGCGAGCGAGATCTGGCGTGCGCGCATGGCCTTCACCCTACCCCGCCGGCGCCGGCGTAGACGCGCATCAGGCGGTCGTAGTAGACGTCGGGAGCGTGCTCGGCTCGAGCGCGCGCGAGCGCCGCGGCCCCCCGTTCGGCGCGCAGCGCCGGGTCGGTCCAGAGCGCGGTCAGCGCCGCCGCCCAGGCGCCGTCGTCGCGCGCCGGCAGCACCGCATCGGCACCGACCAGCTCGGGCAGGCCGCCGCGGTCGCTGCCGAGCACCGGCAGGCCGTCGGCGAGCGCCTCGACGACGCTCATCGGACACGAGTCGTCCGAGCGCGACGGCGCGAGCAGCACCGCCGCGCCCCGCCGCTCGCGTTCCAGCTCGGCCTGCGTGACGTGGCCGAGGAAGCGCACGTCGGCACCCGCGGCGAGCGCGCGCAGCGACCCCTCGGCCGGTCCTGTCCCGGCGACGCGCAGCGGCACGCCGGCGGCGACCGCCGCGCGCACCGCCGTCTCGAACCCCTTCTCCTCGACCAGCCGTCCGGCGACGAGCGCATAGCGACCCTCGCTCGCGGCGGAGTCGTCGGCTATCCGCTCGACCGCGTTGGGCAGCACCGTCGCGCGCGGCAGCGCGAGGCCGAAGCCGCGCAGCAGCGCGAGCTGCGCGGCGCTGACGGCGACGACGGCGTCGGCCTCGGCCAGCAGGTGCGGCTGCTGGCGGGCGATCCCCGCGCCGTAGACGACCGCCTCCGGCAGCGAGCCGCGGCAGCCCAGCCGCACCCCCGGAAGCGTGTTGCGACCGTGGCAGCGCGTGCATCTCTCGCCGTCGCGGAAGGCGACGCCGATCGCGCAGACGAGCCGGTAGTTGTGCAGGTGCAGCACGACGCGCGCGCCGGCCGCGCGCGCGGCCGCGAGCGCGCGCCAGCCGAGCAGCGGATGGACGTTGTGGGCGTGGACGACGTCGGCGCGGTGCGTGCGCACCGCCGCGGCGACCGCCTGCTCGTCGAGGCCGCCGCGCAGCAGGCCCCGCGCCGCGGCCGCG
>NZ_JAWSTH010000217.1:0-1794 GCF_033542075.1 Conexibacter stalactiti | reverse complement strand
CCGCCTGCGAGGAGCAGGCTCGCGCCGGTGTTGCTGAGGATCGTCGTGCCGTCGCCGCCGGCGCCGGCGCCGGCTCTGGCCGCGCCGCCGCCGTTGAAGCCGCCGGCGCCGGTGAGGGCGCCCTCGCCGCCGACGCGGATCGTCAGCGTCTCGCCGGGGGTCACGGGCAGCGTCGCGCGGACCTCGGCGCCAAGGCCGCCGGCGCCGCCGGGCGCGCCGGCGGCGCCGGCCGCGCCGCGGAGCGTGAAGGTCGCTTCGGTGACGCCGGTCGGCACCTCCCACGTCCGCGCGCCGCCGGTGTAGGTGAACGGCAACTGGATTGGTGCGGCGCCTGCGGGCGCGGCGAATGCCGCGCTGCCGGCGGCGATCGCCGCCAGCGCTGCGACGGATTGACGGATGCGCATCGAACAACTCCCCGGGGAGGTGACAGGGTCACGGGTCGCCTTCGACGGTCGCGCGACGCGCTCCTGTCGGTGGGCGCGATCGTGCAGCAGCGGGGCGCGGACGCCGTCGCGATCAGATCGAGAGCCCGTGCCGGACGGTGTTCTCGGTCACGACGAGCGGCTCGACGAACTGGAGCAGGTAGTCGGGGCCGCCGGCCTTCGTGCCGGTGCCGGAGAGGCGGTTGCCGCCGAACGGCTGGCGCGCGACCATCGCGCCGGTCGTGCCGCGGTTGACGTAGAGGTTGCCGACCGGCGTGCGCGCGACGACGCGCGCGATCGTGCGCGGATCGCGCGTGAAGAGGCCGCCGGTGAGCGCGTACGGCAGCTCGTCGACGCGATCGCAGGCCTGCTCGACGCTCGCGACCGGCTCGACCGTCAGGACCGGCCCGAAGACCTCCTCGCACGTGATCGCGGTGCCGGCCGGCGGCCCGACGACGAGCGCCGGGGCGGCGAAGAAGCCCGCCTGTGGGACCGGCCCGCCGCGCTGCACGCGCGCGCCCTCGGCCGCGGCACGCGCGACCGCGCGCTCGACGCGCTCCTGCGCGCTCGCCTCGATCAGCGGCGGCACGTCGGTCGCGAACTCCTGCGCCTGGCCGACCGACAGCGTCTCCAGCGCGCCGGCCAGCCGCGCGGCGAGCGGCGCGGCGATCCGCTCGTGCACGAGCAGGCGCGCGGCGGCCGAGCACTTCTGGCCGGCGAAGCCGAAGGCCGAGCGCAGCAGCTGCGGGACGACCTCGTCGAGGTCGGCGTCGGCATCGGCGATCACGCAGTTCTTGCCTCCCATCTCGATCACCGTCCGCTTCAGATGGCGCTGGCCGGGCGCGACCTCGGCCGCGCGGCGGACGATCTCCAGGCCGACCGCGCCGGAGCCGGTGAACGCGATCGTGTGCACGCCGGGGTGCGCGACCAGCGCCGCGCCGACCTCGCCCGCGCCCGGCAGCAGCGCGAGCACGCCGGCCGGCAGCCCGGCGCGCTCCAACGCCTGCACGACGGCGAAGGCGCAGGCCGGCGACTGCTCGGCCGGCTTGAGGCAGGCGGCGTTGCCGGTCGCCAGCGCCGCGGCGGTCATGCCGGTCGCGATCGCGAACGGGAAGTTCCACGGCGCGATCACCGCGACGACGCCGCGGGCGCGGTAGTGCAGCGCGTTGCGCTCGCCGGCGAGCTGCTGCAGCGGCCGCCCGCGCTCCAGCGCGACCGCCTCGCGGCCGTAGTACTCGAGGAAGTCGATCGCCTCGCAGAGGTCGGCGTCGGCCTCCGCCCACGGCTTCGCGCACTCGCGCACGGCAAGCGCGGCCAGCTCGTGGCGGCGGCCGCGCAGCTCGCCGGCGGCGCGCGCCAGCAGCGCGGCCCG
>NZ_JAWSTH010000216.1:0-1822 GCF_033542075.1 Conexibacter stalactiti | reverse complement strand
CCGCCCGGCGACCTGCGCGCGCGGCTGGAGGCGGCCGGCCGGCCGCTCGGCTTGCGGGTCGGCGACGTGATGGCGGCGAAGGCCGGCGCCGCCGCGCTCGGCCTGGCGCTGGCGCTGCCGCTCGGCGCGCTGCTGCCGGGGCGGTTGGCGCTGGTGGTGCCGATCGCGCTGCCGACCGCAGCCTTCCTCGCGCCCGACCTGTGGCTGCGCCGTCGCGCGCGTGCGCGTGGGCGCGAGATGGAAACCGAGCTGCCCGACCTGCTCGACCTCCTGCGCGTCGCGCTCGGCGCCGGCCTGCCGCTGGAGCGTGCGATCGGCGAGGTCGCGCACCGTGCGACCGGGTTGCTCGCGCACGAGTGGCGGACGGTGGCGTCGCACGTTGAGCTGGGCGTCCCGCGCGAGCACGCGCTGGCAGCGCTCGCCGAGCGCTGCCCGGCACCGGGCGTCGCCGCCCTGGTCCGCACGCTCGACCGGGCGGCACGCCACGGCGCCCCGCTCGGCGACGCGCTGCTCGCGCAGGCGCGCGAGGCGCGCGCCGCGCGGGCGCGCCGGCTCGACGAGCAGGCCGCGCGCGCCGCACCGAAGATCCAGCTCGTCGTCGCGCTGCTGCTCGTCCCGTCGGTGCTGCTGCTCGTCGGCGCGGCGCTGCTGACCGCGTTCGTCGCGTGAGGCTCGTGCGGGCGGCGACCGGGGCGGCTCGCGCGCAGCGCCGTCAACAGGCGCGGGCGCGCTCGGCTACCTTCTCCGTCGTGACACGGTTCGCGCTCGACCGGCTGGCTCATCCGATCGTCCAGGCGCCGCTCGCCGGCGGCCCGTCGACCGCGGCGCTCGCCGCGGCCGTCTCGGCTGCCGGGGGACTGGGCTTCCTCGCGGCCGGTTACAAGGCGCCGGAGGCGGTCGCGGCCGAGCTGGGGCAGGTGCGCGCGCGCACGAGCGCCCCTGTCGGCGTCAACGTGTTCGCGGTGGGCGGCGAACCGGCCGCACCCGCCGCGGTCGAGCGCTACGCCTCCGCGCTGTGCGACGAGAGCGCTCGGCTCGGCGTCGCGCTCGGCACGCCGCGCTTCGACGACGACCACTTCGGCGAGAAGGTCGAGCTGCTGCGGCGCGCCCGCCCAGCGGTCGTCTCGTTCACCTTCGCGGTGCCCGCCGACGAGGTCGTCGAGGCGTTGCGGGACGAGGGGATCGCGGTGTGGCAGACGGTGACGACGCCGGCCGAGGCACGCGCAGCGGCTGCGGCTGGCGTCGACGCGCTCGTCGTCCAGGGCGCCGAAGCCGGCGGCCACCGCGGCACCTTCGACGACGCCGCGCCCGCGGAGATCGGCCTGCTCGCGCTGCTGCAGCTCGTCGCAGTGAGCGCGCCGGCGCTGCCGCTCGTCGCCGCCGGCGGGATCATGAATGGCGCCGGCGTCGCGGCCGCGCTGGCGGCCGGCGCTCACGCCGCGCAGCTCGGCAGCGCCTTCATGCTGACGCCGGAGGCCGGCACCTCGGCGCCTCACCGCGCCGCGCTCGCGAGCCCGGAGCGGACCGCGTTGACGCGGGCCTTCAGCGGCCGAACCGCGCGCGGGATCGTCAACCGCTTCCTGCGCGAGCACGACGGCGAGGCGCCGCGCGCCTACCCAGAGGTCCACCACCTGACCGCGCCGCTGCGCGCCGCCGCCCGCGAGCGCGGTGACGCCGACGCGATCAACCTGTGGGCCGGTCAGGCCCACGAGCTGGCCGAGTCCGTACCGGCCGGCGAGCTGGTCGGCCGGCTCGCGGCCGACGCCCGCGCAGCGCTGCGCACCGCGGCCGCGCGCGCCGGCGCCTGACGCCGCGCTGCGAG
>NZ_JAWSTH010000215.1:0-1877 GCF_033542075.1 Conexibacter stalactiti | reverse complement strand
CGCCCGCCGCCGCCCCGCCCGGCGCCGCCCCGCGCGCCGCCGCACCCCCGAACTTCCCGCTCGCCCGCGACCTGTCCGACTGGCTGGCGGCCGCCGTCGCCGCTCAGGTGCGCGAGCTGGCCGCGCGCGGCTTCGACGCGCTGCTGGTCGTCGACGAGCCGGCGCTGCCGCAGTTCGGCGGCGAGCCCGCAGCGGTCGCGGCGCTGTGGAACCCGCTGCGCGTCGTCGCGTCGTCGCGCCGGCGTGGGGGCTGCACCTCTGCTGCGCGGTGCCGTGGGAGACGGTCGCGGCGGCGCGGCCCGACCTGCTCTCGTTCGACCTCGCGCTCGGTCCGCTGGACCAGCACGGCGTGCAGGAGCTGCGGGCGCTGCTGGCGCGCGGCGGGCGCATCGCGTGGGGCGTCGTCGCCGCGCACAGCGCCGAGCACGAGCAGCACGCGACGGCGCGGATGCGGGCGGCTCTGGCGCAGGTCGGCGGCGAGGAGGCGGGCCGCCGATCGCTGCTGAGCGCCTCGTGCGGCAGCGGCCTCACGACGGTCGCGCGGGAGACGGAGATCGCCGTCGCGCTGCTCGACACGGCGCGTGCTTTAGCCTCCCCGGTGTGACGAGCACGACGCTCGAGTCCCAGACGCCGCCGAGCGGGTTGACCGAGGCCGAGGCGCGGCGGCGGCTGGAAGCGCGCGGACCGCTGCCGCAGCAGGCGACGAGCCGCTCCTACCGCTCGATCGTGATCGCGAACACGTTCACGATCTTCAACCTGATCCTGCTCGTCTTCGGGCTGCTGACGATCTTCTTCGGCGACCCCAAGGACGCGCTCTTCGTCGGGATCCTCGTCGCCAACATGACGATCGGGATCTTCCAGGAGGTGCGCGCGAAGCGGGCGCTCGACGGCCTCGCCGCGCTCGTCGCCCCGCACGCGATCGTCGTCCGCGATGGAGAGCCGCGCGAGCTGCCGATCGGCGACGTCGTCGTCGGCGACCTCGTGCGCGTGAAGGCCGGCGACCAGGTCGTCGCCGACGGCCGGCTCGTGCGCGCCGAGGGGCTCGCGCTCGACGAGTCGAACCTGACCGGCGAGTCGGAGGCGGTGCGCGGGGAGGAGGGGCGCGGCGTCTTCTCCGGCTCGTTCGTCGTCGAGGGCGACGGCCTCTTCGAGGCGACCGCGGTCGGCCCCGACAGCCGCGCCGCGAGACTGGCGGAGACCGCGCGCGCCTTCCGTCATCCGCGCTCGCCGCTGGAGCGCGCGATGGACAGACTGCTGATCGTCTTCGTCGCGGTCATGCTGCCGCTGGCGACCGCGCTCGGGATCTCGCTCGCGATCCGCGACGTCAGCCAGGCGCAGGCGGTCGAGACGCTGACGGCGGCGGTCGTCAACATCGTCCCGGAGGGGCTGATCCTGCTCGTCTCGCTGACGATGGCGGTCTCGGCGGCGAAGATGGCCCGCCGCGGCGTGCTGGCGCAGCAGCTCAACGCGATCGAGTCGCTCGCGTCGGTGTCGGTGATGTGCACGGACAAGACCGGGACGCTGACCGAGGCATCGCTGCGCGTTGTCGAGACGATCCCCGCCGACGGCGTCGGCGACGACGACCTGCGCGCCGCGCTCGGCCGCTTCGCCGCCAGCGCCCCGTCGCGCAACGGCACGCTCGACGCCGTCCACGCGGCGCAGCTCGCCGGCGACGACGCGGCGCTGGAGCCGAGCGCGCAGGTGCCGTTCTCCTCGCGCCGCCGCTGGAGCGCGCTGGAGCTGGACGGCGCCCGCTATGTGCTCGGCGCGCCCGAGGCGCTGCTCGACGGCGCCTCCGCGCCCGACGGCTCGCGCGACGGCGCCGCCCACGCGCTGCGCGCCGCCGCGGCCGAGCAGGCCGCGACCGGCCGGCGCGT
>NZ_JAWSTH010000214.1:0-1952 GCF_033542075.1 Conexibacter stalactiti | reverse complement strand
CTCGACCGCGCCGTCGAGGTCGCGGCGGCGCTGGAGGTGCGCGGCTACGGCGCGGCGCGGCGGACGCCGCGCGGCGGGGCGGCGCCGTGGTCGCGTCACGACATCGCGTTCGCGGCCGCGGCGGCAGTCGTGACCGCGCTGGCGATCGGCGCGCGCGTCGCCGGCGTGGCGGCCTTCGAGGTCTACCCGCGGATCGTCGCCAGCTGGGACGCGGCGACGTTCGCGCTGTGCGCGGCGCTGGTCGCCGTGCCGCTGCTGCCGTTCCTCGACCGGCGCGGCATCGAATGACGGTCCTCGCCTTCAAGCAGTTCTCGTATACCTATCCGGGCGGCGCCCGGCCGGCGCTCGACGACGTGACGGTGACGATCGGCGACGGCGAGTTCGTGCTGCTCGCCGGCCGCTCGGGCGAGGGCAAGTCGACGCTGCTGCGCGCCGGCAGCGGCCTCGTGCCGCACTTCCACGGCGGCGAGGTCACGGGCGAGCTGACGGTCGCCGGGCTCGACGTGCGCACGCACGGCCCCGGCCAGCTCGCGGCGGTCGTCGGCACGCTCTTCCAGGATCCCGAGACGCAGATCGTGATGGGGACGGTCCGCAGCGAGCTGGCCTTCCCGCTGGAGAACCGCGGCGAGTCGCCGGCGGCGGTCGCGCGCGGGGTGGAGGAGGCGGCGCTGGCACTCGGCGTCGCGCACCTGCTGGAGCGTCCGACCCACGAGCTGTCGGGCGGCGAGCTGCAGCGCGTCGCGCTCGGCGCCGCGCTCGCCGGCCGTCCGCGGCTGGTGCTGCTCGACGAGCCGACCTCGCAGCTGGACCCGGTCGCCGGCGATGAGCTGATCGGCCTCCTGCGCCGGCTCAACGAGGAGTGGGGGACGACGATCGTGCTCGCCGAGCACCGCCTGGAGCGCTGCCTCGCCGCCGCCGACCGCGTGCTCGCGCTCGCCGGCGGCCGCCTCGCCTGCGACGCGCCGCCGGCCGAGTTCCTCGCGTGGGCGGCAGAATCCGCGCCGCCCCTCGAGACCCCCGGCGCCCGCCTGCTGCGCCGCGCCGGCCTGACCCCGCCGCCGATCGGCGTCAAGCAGGCCCGCGCCACGCTCCGCAGCGCCGGCGCGCTACCGACCGCGGCGACCGAAGAAAGGCAGTTCCCACCCACCCGGGAAGCCGCCCGCGCCCCTGGTTCGCCCCCCTCACGGCGCCGTTTGCGTTCGCGCGCTGACAATCGAGCTGCCCTGCGCACCAAGGGCCTCTGGTCGGAGCTGCCCGACGGGCGCGCCGTCCTGCGCGCGATCGACCTCCAGCTGCAGCCGGGCGAGCGCGTCGCGCTGATGGGCCGCAACGGCGCCGGCAAGTCGACGCTGCTGCGGCACCTCGCGGGGCTCGCGCAGCCGACGCGCGGCTCCGTCGCCGCCGCCGGCCGCGTCGCGCTGCTGCTGCAGAACCCGAACGACTACCTCGTGCACGAGCACGTCCGTGACGAGGCGCCGGCCGCCGCGCTGGAGGTGGCCGGGCTGGCCGCCCACGCCGAGCGCCATCCGCGCGACCTCTCCGGCGGCGAGCGCCAGCGGCTGGCGCTCGCGATCGTGCTCGGCGACGAGCAGCCGCCGGCCGTGCTCTGCCTCGACGAGCCGACGCGCGGCATGGACCGCGCCCACAAGGCCGATCTCGCGGCACTGCTGGGCCGGCTCGCGAGCGCCGGCAGCGCGCTGCTCGTCGCGACGCACGACCCGGAGTTCGCCGCCGCCTTCGCCGACCGCGTCGTGCTGCTCGGCGACGGCCGGCCGATCGCTGACGGGCCGGTCGCGGAGGTGCTCTCCGGCGGCTGGTACTTCGCGACCGAGACCGCGCGGATCCTCGGCGGCGCCGGCGGCGCGCTCGACCCCGAGTCAGGCGCCGCGCTGGTGCGCGAGCGGCTGGCCGCCGCGCCCGGCACCGCCGCGCCCGGCCCCGCCGCCCCCGGC
>NZ_JAWSTH010000213.1:0-1980 GCF_033542075.1 Conexibacter stalactiti | reverse complement strand
CCGCGAGCCGGCGGCGGAGCCCGGCGAGGCGGCCGCCCGCCGCGCCGCCGAGCGCTGGCTCGACGGCCCGCTGGCCGACTACGCGCGCGACCACGACCGGCTCGCCGGCGGCGCCTCGCAGCTGTCGGCCCACCTGCGCTTCGGCACGCTGTCGGCGCGTGAGCTCGAGCAGCGCGCGCAGCACAGCGGCGGCGACGGCGCGGCCGCCTTCGTGCGCCAGCTCGGCTGGCGCGACTTCTACGCGCACGTGCTGCTGCACCACCCGGCCGACCTCAAGCGCGAGCACCAGGAGCGGATGCGCTCGCTCGAGTGGGAGCACGACGACGAGCTGCTGGCGGCGTGGCAGGAGGGCCGCACCGGCTACCCGCTCGTCGACGCCGGGATGCGGCAGCTGCGCGGCAGCGGCTGGATGCACAACCGCGCGCGGCTGGTCGTCGGCTCGTTCCTGACGAAGGACCTGCAGCTCGACTGGCGCGCCGGCGAGGCGTGGTTCATGCGCTGGCTGCTCGATGGCGACGTCGCCTCCAACAACGGCAACTGGCAGTGGATCGCCTCCGTCGGCGTCGACCCCGCACCGGCCTTCCGCCGCATCCTCAACCCCGCGCTGCAGCAGCAGCGTCACGACCCCGGCGGCGACTACGTGCGCCGCTGGGTGCCCGAGCTGGCGCGCGTCCCCGACGAGCTGCTCGCCGAGCCGTGGCGGATGAGCGACGCGCAGCAGCGCGCCGCCGGCTGCCGCATCGGCGACGACTACCCGGCGCCGGTCGTCGACCACAGAGCGGAGCGTCAGCACGCGCTCGCGCGCTACCGCGCGGCCGGCGCGGGCTCCGGCTCGGCCGCGTCCGCCGCCTCCAGCTCCGCATAGACCTGCGCCAGCCGCGCGATCCCGCGCGCGATCGCCGGCTCGCTGAGGTTGCCGAAGCCGAGTACGAGCCCGGGCGGTCCGGGCGCGACGCGGTACTGCGAGAGGCCGTGGAGGATCATGCCGGCCGCCGCGGCCCGCGCCAGCAGCGCCCGCTCGTCGCTCGCCGGCGGCAGCAGCGCGACGAGGTTGACGCCGGCGGCGACACCGCTGACCCGCCACCGCGGCAGCGCGCGCGCCAGCTCCGCGACGAGCGCGTCGCGGCGGGCACGGTAGCGCGGCCGCATGCGGCGCAGATGGCGGTCGAGCTCGCCGCGCGCGAGGAAGTCGGCGAGCGCGAGCTGATCGAGCACCGACGTGCCGACGTCGTCCATCGCCTTCTCCCATCTCAACGGCGCCGCCAGCGCGCCCGGCAGCGCCAACCAGCCGAGCCGCAGTCCGGGCGCCAGCGCCTTGCTCGCGCAGCCGGCGTAGGCGACGCGCTCCGGCGCGAGCCCCTGCAGCGCCCCGACCGGCTCGCGGTCGTAGCGGAACTCGGCGTCGTAGTCGTCCTCGATCACGACGGCGTCGCGCCGCTCGGCCCACGCCAGCAGCGCCGCCCGCCGCGCCGGTCCGAGCACGCCGCCGAGCGGCGCCTGGTGGGCCGGCGTGACGAGCACGGCGTCGGCCTCGACGGACGCCAGCAGGTCGGTCCGCAGCCCCTCGGCGTCCACCGCGACCGGCACGACCTCCAGGCCGGCGTGCGCGAGCACCATCCGATGGAGGAAGAAGCCCGGGTCCTCGACGGCGACCCGTCGCGCTCCGTGGGCGCGCAGGGCGCGCGCGAGCAGCGCCACGCCCTGCGTCAGCCCGCTTGTGACGACCAGTCGCTCGGGCTCGGCGGCAACGCCGCGGGCGCGCGCGAGGTAGCTCGCGAGCGCGACGCGCAGCTCCGGCGCTCCGACCGGGTCGGTGTAGCCGTAGGCGGCGTCGGGCGCGTCGCGCGCGGCGGCGCGCAGCGAGCGCAGCCAGGCGTCGCGCGGGAAGCCGGCGAGGTCGGGCAGGCCGGGGTGGAAGTCCTCGGGCACGGCGCGCGCGGTCAGCGGCGCGCGCGGCGGCGCGACGGTCCGCGGCGCGGC
>NZ_JAWSTH010000212.1:0-2174 GCF_033542075.1 Conexibacter stalactiti | reverse complement strand
GACCAGCGGCGCGCCGCCGCGGAGGCGAGGCGCGCCGAGCGGACCCGCGTCGCCGAGCCCGCGCCGCCTCCCCCTCCGCCTCCGCCACCGCCATCGCCGCCCGCGGCGAGCCCGGCGCCCGCGAACGTCTCCAACCCGGCGCCGGCTCCCTCGCCGCCGGCCAGCGCTCCCGCACCCAGCCCGGCGCCGGAGAACGACGACCCGGCCGCGGCCGAGTTCGGACTCGAGTGATGAGCGGCTGCGAAGTCAGGGGGGCGGACTACACGGATCGCTCAACAGAAGGGTCCGACACGCCCGTTCCGACCCGGTCGCAGCGACCGGACCACAAGGAGGATGCGATGACCCCGAAGTTGACCGCCCTCGCGCACGGACCCCGGCGCCCGTGGCTCGTCGTGCTCACCGCCACCGCAGCGGTGCTCGCGCTGCTGATGCTGGCCGGCGGAGCCGAGCTGCTGATGCCCGCGGAGCAAGGAGACGGCACCGCGCTCGGTGAGCTCAACGCCGCGATCGGGCGCGTGAAGGGCCCCGCGACGGTGCTGATCGGCACGCTGTCGGGCATGGGCCTGCTGGCCGGCGGCGCGATGACCGCGATCGGCCTGCCGCAGGGCCTGCGGATGATGACGATGTCGGCCGTCGCGATCTGCGGCGTGCTGCTCGGCAACGGAATCGTCGCGTAGGGCGCAGGGGTCACAGCCATGACGCGCCAGCTGCCGATCTCCCGCCTGCTCGCGATCGTCCTCGCGGCCGTGCTGCTCGTCCTCGCGGGCGGCGGCGTCGCCGCCGCCGACGATCCCGCGCCGAGCCCCCAGCCGGGGCCGAGCCCGACGGCTCCGGGCAGTCCCGAAGAGGTGCCCGACCAGGCCGACCCGACGCCGGACGCCGCGGGCACCGGCGAGCCGGACCGCGACGAGCTGGAAGCCGACGTCAGAAGAGCGATGGACGACGTCAACGCGGTGATCAGAGAGATCGCCCAGAGAGCGGCCAGAGCCAAGTGCGAAGACGACGAGAACATGCTCGGCATCCCGTCGGTGGAATGCATGACCCAGGACGCGGTCAATGCGCTGTTCGGCTCCGACGAGGACCGCTGGGTCGCCGAGACCCTGGCGTCGTGGCTGATCGAGCTGCCCCCGTTCTCGGCCAGAGCGACGCCCGCGACGGCCAACGCCGCGTGGGTGGGCCAGTCGATCGGGTTCGCGCTGCTGCTCGGGATCGTGACGTTCGCGGTCCTGCACCACTGGGCGGCGGGCCTCGGCTCCGGCGCGGGCGTCAGCGTGCTGATGGACGCGGTCCTGCGCTGCGCCGGCGCCGCGCTGCTGATCCTCGCCTGGCCGTTCGTCTTCGAGAGCGTCATCAACGTGACGAACGTCGTCACGAATCTGATGCTGCCCAACGGCGAGGTGACGGCGGCGATGACGTCGATCGTCAACGCCGGAATGATGATCGGCGGGATCGCAGGGGGCGGCATCGGCGGTGCGCTCGCCGCCGCGATCCTCATCGTGATCGCGTTCACGCTGCTCTACTACTCGCTGCTGATCATGAAGCTCGCGATGGTCGCCGGCCTGATGGTGGCGTTCATCGGCATGCCGATCGCGATCGCGCTGTGGCCGCTGCCGACGACGACGGCGCCCGCCTCCTACGGCGTCCGCTTCATCGGGATGGTCACGAGCACCGCGATCATGTGGGCGATCGCCTTCCGGGCGTTCGGGACCGCCAACATGGAGTTCCAGGCATGGGGCACCGACGTCGGCCTCCCGCAGCACATGCTGCTGCCGCTGATCGGCATCGCCGAGCTGGGCGCGCTGATGGTCGTGCCCAAGCACGCCGCGACGATGTGGAACATCTCCCCGCTCGGCGGTCGCACGCCCGGCGGCGGCATGGTGCGCGGCGCCTTCAACATGGCGGGCGGCCGCCTGCTCTCCCAAGCGGCGAGCAAGGGGCTGTCGCAGCTGTCGAACCTGATCGGCCAGCGGCCTCCGAAGCCGCCGACGCCGCCGACGCCACCGCGCCCGACGCAGCCGCCCACGTGGCGAGTCGACCGGATGCCCTCGAACGCCTCGCCCGGCCAGCCGGCGCTTCCCCCCGTGCCACCGCCGGCGCTGCCGGCCGGCGACCGTCCCGCACCGCCGGCCGGCGGCGGCGGGCCGGCCGGCGGCAAGGGGTCGGGGAACGGGCGG
>NZ_JAWSTH010000211.1:0-2183 GCF_033542075.1 Conexibacter stalactiti | reverse complement strand
CGGGGCGCCTCCACGCGACTCGCTCGCCGCACGCGCGGCGGCGGCGCGCATCCCACCGGCGCGGACCGCCGCTCCGCGCGGTTGCGGCGCGGACGCGGCGGATCGCGGCGCGGATGCGCGCGGTTGCGGCGCGCGTTGTGCAGTTCTGCGCGAGTTCACGCGCTCGTGCAAGTCGTCGGCACGGCTCGGCGCGGCCGCGTGCATGCCCGTGCCCGGGTTCTCCAGCTCGTGCTTGCGCGGCGTGGACGGTCCCGAGACGCGGCGCGCCGGCGGCGGGCCTCTGCGACGCGCGCCGCCGTGGCCGTTGCCGGCGTCGGCGCCGGAGACCCGACGGCGGGCGGCGGCGGTTGCGGGCGCCGGGGTCACGAGATCTCCTTCAGCTTGCGCGCACCACGCAGGTGCGCCGACTTCGCGCGCGGGTTGTGCGCGATCTCCCCAGGGGTCGGGGCGATCGCGCGGCGGGTCAGCAGCTCGCCCTCGGGCGTGCGGCCGCAGGCACAGACGGGCAGGTCGGGCGGGCAGATGCAGCCCTGCGCGCGCGCGACGAGGAAGCGCTTGACGCGCCGGTCCTCCAGTGAGTGAAAGGTGATCGCGGCGAGCTTGCCGCCCTCCTTCAGCACCTCCCACGCACAGGGAAGCCCCTCGTCGACCTGCTCCAGCTCAGCGTTGACGGCGATCCGGATCGCCTGGAAGGTGCGCTTGGCCGGGTGTCCGCCGGCGAACTGCGCCGGGGTCGGGATCGCCGACTTCAGCACCTCGACCAGCTCCTGCGTCGTCGCGATCGGCGTCTGCTGGCGGGTGCGCACGATCGCGCGGGCGATCTTGCCGGCGTAGCGCTCCTCGCCGTACTCCTTCAGCAGCCGCGCGAGCTGGCGCTCGTCCCATGTGTTGACGACCTCGTGGGCGCTCAGCTCCTGATCGGGATCCATCCGCATGTCGAGCGGCGCGTCGTAGGCGTATGAGAAGCCGCGCTCCCACGTGTCGACCTGCATCGACGACATGCCGAGGTCCATGTAGACGGCGTCGGCGCGCGTGCCCTCGTCGCGCAGCAGCTCGAGCCCCTGCGCGAAGTCGGCGCGGATGAAGCGGGTCGCGCAGGCGACCTCGGCGGTCAGCTCGGCGAAGCGCTGCTCGGCGATCGGGTCGCGGTCGATCGCGATCAGCGTGCCGCTGGAGCCGATGCGGTCGGCGATCAGGCGCGCGTGACCGCCGCCGCCGAACGTGCAGTCGACGGCGACCTGACCGGGCTGCGGGTCGAGCAGCTCGATCAGCTCCCCAGCGAGGACGGGGATGTGGATGCCGGTCATGTCAAGGAGTGTGGCCACTAGTTATGGAAACTGTTCAGCCGGCCGAGGACTGCAGTCCCGCCGCGATGTCCGAGACGTTCTCCAGCACCTCGCCGTTGTACGCCGCCCAGCCGGTGCGATCCCAGATCTCCAGGCACTCTCCCGCGCCCACGACGCTGACGTCCTTCGTCAGCTTCCCGGAGTCGAGCAGGAATCTGGGCACCATCACGCGGCCGGCTCCGTCGAGCTCGGTCGGATGCGAGTTCGCCGTGAAGTGGCGCTTGAGCTTGCGGAACTCGGGCGAGAGCGGGCTGTGCCCCTCCAGCGCCGCCGCGGTCCACGCGTCGTAGTCCTCGGGCCGCCAGATCGCGACGCAGTCCTCGAGTCCGGCCGCGAGCACGATCCCCTCCGCGAAGGAGGCCCGGTATCGCGTCGGAACCGTGAGCCGGTTCTTCGCGTCGAGCGTGAGATCGAAGGTGCCGCGAAACGTCAAGGGTCATCGCCTGAAGAGGTTCCGAACCGGGGTGGCTGGGTGGGAGGAGCCCTGCCACCCCGGTCCGTATGCGAGGCAAGCTAACCCACTCTCTCCCACTTTGCAACCCATCTCCCGCCCTTTCACCCACTGATCATGGCGTGGAGTTCGCCGAGGCCCCGGATTCCCCTTCACTGCGGGTCATCGCGCGGTGGGGCGCGGTGGGAGGCCCGTTGGGCGAATGGCGCACGAGCGCGTGCAGGCGCCCGATCTGGGCGCCGGCTTGCAGCCGCGG
Organism: Conexibacter stalactiti; assembly: GCF_033542075.1. Lineage (NCBI taxonomy): Bacteria > Bacillati > Actinomycetota > Thermoleophilia > Solirubrobacterales > Conexibacteraceae > Conexibacter > Conexibacter stalactiti. Next base: position 130 of record NZ_JAWSTH010000211.1, on the reverse strand, counting down.
CAGTGCGCGGTGGGGTTTCCGTCCGTTCGGTGTGCCGAAGTGGGACGAGTCGGGGAGCAGCGCGTCCGCCCGCGCGCGGTGGGCGGGCGGCGGGCGTGCGGCGGGCGGCGGGCGGGCGGCGGGCGGCGGG
>NZ_JAWSTH010000210.1:0-2199 GCF_033542075.1 Conexibacter stalactiti | reverse complement strand
CGCGGGCGGGGCGCCGTGCGCGTGGCGGGGCGCGGGAGCGACCCTGCGCGCGCGGCTTGGCGCGGCCGCGTCGGCGGCCGCGTCCGCGCCGCCATCCCACAGCAACGCCTGCGCGTAGCGCATCGTCGTCGTGCCGTCGGCGAGCGCGTGATGGATCCGCCAGACGAGCAGCGCGCCGCCGTCGCGCAACGGCACGACGTCGATCTGCCACAGCGGCCGGTCGCGCGGCAGCCGCTGCGCGAACAGGGCCGCGACCGTGTCGAGCACGCCGTCGCGGTCGAGCGGGGCGGGGGACGACACCGCCGTCACGTGCCGGGCCAGGTCGAATGAGCGGTCGGCGACCCACGCCGGCGCCTCGGGCGGGCCGCCGAGCCGGCGCGTCAGCAGCGGCGCGGCGGCGAGGCGGGCGTCGATCCGCGTGCGCAGCGCGTCGAGCGACGGCGCGCCGGGAGCGAGGCGCACGACCTTGCAGGTGTGGCCGGCGACGGTCGCGCTCTCCAGCGCGAGGATCGCGCGGTCCTCGGGCGCGAGCGGGAGCGCGTCGGGCAGCTGCGGCGGATCGGAGGCGGCCATCAAGTCAGATGATCGGGCACCCGGCGCGGGCGCGCGAGCCGCCGGCCCTCACTCCAGCGAGTCGAGGAAGTCGACGAGCGCGGAGAAGTTGCGCGGATCGCGCTCGGAGAGCTGGCCGAATGACGGCATCGGCGGGGTCGGGTGCAGCAGCACCTCACGGATCTGCTCGGCTGAGAGGCGATCGCCGACGCGTGTGAGGTCCGGCCCGGGACCGTCGCCTCCGCCGCTGCCGATCTTGTGGCAGGCGACGCAGCCGCTCTGGTTGAAGGTCGACTGTCCGCGGCGCCAGGTCGCGAGCGCGTCGCCGCTCAGGCCCGCGGGCGGTCTCGGCCGCACGCCGGAGACGAACCAGCCGCGCTCGGCGTCCGTCGCAGTCGTGCGCTCGCCATCGTCGTCGCCACCGCAGGCGACCAGCGCCGCGCTGAGCGCACCACAGAGAAGCAGCGCCCGGAGGGAGTTCGGGCGGCTCGCGGCCAAGCGCCCCCGCTCAGCGCCCGACGCCGACGATGCGCAGTGCCATCTCGCCGTACTCGTGCGCCACGTCGGTCTCGCTCAGCGGGCCCTCGTCGCGGAACCAGACGGCGACGGAGGTCGCCATCTCGATGATCGCGAAGGAGGCGAGCTTCGCCGAGTTGACCTTGAACGCGCCCTGCAGCACGCCGCGTTCGATCGTGTCGCGGAAGCGGCGCTCGTACAGCTCGCGGCGGCCGCGCTGCTCGGTCCGCGCCGGCTCTTCGAGGTTTCTCAGCTCGCGGTCGCCGATCAGCGCCGAGCGGCGGTGGCTGGTGTGCACGAGCACGTGCGCCTCGGTCATGCCGCGCAGCTGCTCGACGACGTCGTCGGTCGCGGCGAGCGCCTCGTCCTGCTTGGCGATCATCCGCTCCATCCCCGTCTTCATCAGGCGGGCGAGGATCTCCTGCTTGGAGCCGACGTGGTTGTAGAGGCTGGGCGCCTGCACGCCCAGTTCGGCCGCGACGTGCTTCATCGTCGTGCCGTGGTAGCCGCGCTCGGAGAAGAGCGTCAGCGCCGCCTCGGCGACGTCGTTCCAGCGACCGGTGCCCTCTCTGGGCGCGGTCGCGGCGGCTGTTGACGTGGGCGTGGGCGGCATCGTGTCGATCCTATCTTCGAAGACGGTCGAGTTCGAGGGGGAATCGACTCGGGCTTGCGTACTAACCAACGTTCGTTACTGTACCGCCATGCCGATCTACGAGTTCGCCTGCCGGGGCTGCGGCCCCTTCGACGTGCAGCGGCCGATGGCGCGGGCGGCCGAGCCGGCCGACTGCCCGGGCTGCGGAACGCCAGCCGCGCGCATCTTCTCCGCCCCGGCCTCCAGGGCCCCGATCGCGGCCGGCGTGCGCGCTGGACTCGCCGCCGAGGAGCGCAGCCGCGACGCGCCGCAGCGCGTCAACGGCTCCCAGATCGGCCACGGCCACGCCGGCCACAACCACAGACACACCCACGGCACGAGCGGAGGCCGTCCATGGCAGCTGAGTCACTGAGCGGCGCGGGCGGGAGCGGGGAGCCGCGCGCGGCCGCCGCGCCCGCCGGCAGCAACGCGGAGCGCTCGCGCGTCGCGCTCGTCAGCGGCGCGGCCGGCCCCGTCGGTCGCGCGATCTGCGCCGCCCT
>NZ_JAWSTH010000209.1:0-2433 GCF_033542075.1 Conexibacter stalactiti | reverse complement strand
GCCGCGCGGCTGCGGCGGCTGGACTCCGATCCGCGCTTCGTCGCGGCGGCGCGCGGCGCGCGCGGCCGGCTGCCGGGCGACGAGCGCTACGGCGACCCGCTCTCGACCGCCGGCGCCGAGCCGGCTCACCTGCTCGGCCAGCGGATCGCGGCGCGCGCGGGCGAGCGGCCGAGCGCGGCGCGCGAGCTGGGGCTTGGTGCGCTGCAGCTGTGGCAGGCGCTGGCGGAGGCGCAGGGGCGCGGTCATGGCAGAGAGGACGTGGCGATCCTCTTCACCGACGTCGTCGGCTTCTCGACGTGGGCGCTCGACGCCGGGGACGGGCGCGCGGTGGAGCTGCTGCGGCGTGTCGCGGCCGCGGTCGAGGCGCCGGTCGGCGCCCACGGCGGCCGGCTGGTCAAGCGGATGGGCGACGGTCACATGGCTGTCTTCGACGCGCCCGAAGAGGCCGTCGCGGCCGCCTGCGAAGCAGTCGCCGGGGTCGGCGCGATCGAGCTGGCCGGCCATCGACCGCAGCTGCGCGCGGGCATCCACGCCGGCTCACCGCGGCAGCTCGGCGGCGACTACTTCGGCGTCGACGTGAACGTCGCGGCGCGTGTCGGCGCGGCGGCCGGACCGGGGGAGGTGCTGATCTCCTCGGCGCTGCGGGATCGCCTCGCGGATGGGGCCGTCGCGCTCGCCCGCGGCTGGCGGCTCGACGCGAAGGGGACGCCCGACGACCTCGAGGTCTACCTCGTCGCAGAGCCGACCACGACGAAATGCAACACCTAGGTTGCGCGTGCTGGTAGCGTGCGCGATGAGATGACCGACTCTGACGCGAACGACCCCGCGGTCGAGCGGCTGATCCGCTCGATCTACGCCGCCTTCAACGCCCGCGACGTGGAGCGGGTCCTGGCGGCGCTCGGCCCCGACGTCGACTGGCCGAACGTGGCCGACGGCACACGGATCCACGGCCACGACGCCGTGCGCGCCTACTGGACGGCGCAGTTCGCCGCGATCGACCCGCGCGTGGAACCGCTGGCGCTGCGCCCGCTCGCTGACGGCCGCGTCGCCGTCGACGTCCACCAGCGCATCCAAGCCCTCGACGGGACGCTCCTGCACGAGGAGCCGGTCGTTCACGTCTACAGCTTCCGCGACGGCCTCATCACGCGGATGGACGTCGAGTCGCCGGACGTCTGAGGGTCGCCGCCCGCCCCGGCCTGACCTGGCGCGTCGCCGAGGACCGTCATCCAGCACCCCCTCACGGGGTGCTGGATGACGGTCCTCAGCCGCGCTGCTCGTCGAGCAGTTCGACGAGCGTGAGCAGCAGAGCGAGCGTGCCGGCGACGTCCGGCCCGCTGAGGCGGATCGCCGGGATCCGCCGCTGGCGAGCGCGCAGCGCCGCGCCGAGTGCGCGACCGCGGCGGCCGCGGGCGCCGAGCTGCTGCTCCTCGGCGGCGGCGGCGCCGGCGAGCGCGACGAGTTGGGGGTGGTAGCGCAGCGGCAGCAGCACGCCGTCGCGCGTCCACCACGTCGGCGCCGGCGCGGCGTCGCCGCGCGCGACCTCGATCACGACGGTGCGCGCGGGCGGCAGTCGCCGCCGGCGCAGGTGCTCACGGAAGCCGAGCGCCTGGGCGCTGCCGGCGCCTGCCAGCAGGACCGTGACCGCGAGCCGGCGGGGCGGTGCGGCGTCGAGCGCCCGCGCGGCGGCGAGCACGACCTCCGGCGCGATCGGGTTGGTCGCCAGCGGGCGCGCGAGCGCGGCGTCGACCAGCAGCCCGAGCGCGACCAACAGTACGAGCGTCGGCACCAGCTGGACCGCGCCAAGGGCCGTTCCCTCGGCACCGGCGAGCCGGGCGCCAGCGCACAGCGCGACCGCCAGCAGCGCCAGCGCGACCCAGGCGAACGGGCCGGGCAGCACCCGCCACGCCTCCCCGTCGCGCCGCCCGCGCGCGAGCCGCCGCAGCAGTCCGCCGCGCGGCACGTCGAGCGACGCCGTGAGGATCACGTGCAGCGGCACTGCATCGCCCGCGCCGCGATTTGCGTCAGCTGAGCCGCGAACTGCGTCATCCGCGCCGCGATTTGCGTCGCCCGCGCCGCGATCTGCGTCAGCCGCGCCGTCGCCAGGCGCTGCGGCCACCACGTTCTGCGTCGCGCGCTCGGGCGTCAGACGGCGCAGCAGGAACAGGCGACCGCTGAGGTCGAGCAGCAGTGAGAGCAGCGCGAGCAGCGCCAGCGCCAAGCCGGCGGGCGGGGAGGAGACCGCGAGCAGGCTGGCCGCCACGCCGACGCCGGCGTGGAGCGCGTGCGCCAGCTCTCCACGCGGACGCAGCCAGCAGCTCTCGACCTCGACCGCGCGCCCGGCCTCATGCAGCCGCGCGGCGAAGCCGAGCGCCGCACGCCGCTCCGCGTCGCTGCCCGCGACCGCCGGCGGTCCCGCGCCCACGCCCGCGCCTG
>NZ_JAWSTH010000208.1:0-2476 GCF_033542075.1 Conexibacter stalactiti | reverse complement strand
CGGCGGCGGCGCGGCCGGGCCGGGCGGCGCGGCGGGTGCGCGCGGCGGCGCGGCCCGCGCGGTGACCGATCGCGGCACCGTCAGCGCGCCGGTCGTGCTGACCTGTCTGGAGGGCTTCACCGCCTCGCTCAAGGGCCAGCGCCGCACCTGGCTGCCGCTCAACTCCGCGATCGTCGTGACCGCGCCGCTGCCCGACGCCGCGTGGGAGCGGATCGGCTGGCAGGGCGAGGAGCTGCTCGGCGACATGGCGCACGCGTACATGTACGCCCAGCGCACGGCCGACGGGCGGATCGCGCTCGGCGGCCGCGGCGTGCCCTACCGCTTCGGCTCCCGCACCGATCGCTTCGGCCAGACCCAGCGCGCGACGATCGAGCAGCTGGGCGAGCTGCTGCGCCGCTTCTTCCCGGCGACGGGCGCGGTGCCGATCGAGCATGCCTGGTGCGGCGTCCTCGGCGTGCCGCGCGACTGGTCGGCGACCGTCCGGCTCGACCGCGCGAGCGGTCTCGGCACCGCGGGCGGCTACGTCGGCAACGGCGTCACCACGAGCGCGCTGATGGGCCGCACGCTCGCCGACCTCGTGCTGGAGCGTGACAGCGAGCTGACGCGGCTGCCGTGGGTCGGCCGCGAGGCGCGCCGCTGGGAGCCCGAGCCGCTGCGCTGGATCGGCGCCAACCTCGTCTACGCGCTCTACCGCGCCGCCGACCGCCGCGAGGCGGCCAGCGACTCACCGAGAACGAGCGTGCTGGCGAAGGCGGCGGGGGCGCTGGCGGGGTTGTAGCGGCGTGCAGCGCCCGCTCCGCTACGTCACCATGCCGACCGCACGCCGTTTCCGCCGCCCCGCCGCTTGCCGCCTTCGCCGCTGCGCTCGCACCTGTTCGTGACCGTCATGCCGGCTCGGCGGCGCTCAGCGCGTCGGCGAGCGCGCGGCGGGAGGCGATCCCGAGCTTGCGGTAGGTGCGGCCGAGGTGCCACTCGACGGTCTTGACCGTCACGAACAGATGCGCGGCGATCTCGGCGTTGGAGTCGCCGGCCGCCGCCAGCTCGGCGACGCGGCGCTCGGTCGGCGTGAGCGCGGCGGGACCGTCGAGCGGACGGGCGCGGACGCGGCGGCCGCCGGTCGCCAGCAGCTCGTTGTGGGCGCGCGCGGCGAGCGGCCGGGCGGTGGACTGCTCGGCGAGCGCGAGCGCCTCGCGCAGCGGCGCGCGCGCGGCGCGGGCGCGACCGTCGCGGCGCAGCAGCGCGCCGAGGTCGACGAGCGCGTGCGCCAGTTCGAGCCGCAGCGCGGTCGGGCGCAGGAGCGTGACGGCTTCGGTGAGGGCGGCGTCGTCTCCCGTTGTGAGCGCCGTCGCCCGCAGCGCCAGCGCGAGCGGGCGGGGTGCGCCGACGGCGCGCGCTTCGGCGAGCGCGGCGCCGGCCAGGACGGACGCCTGCTCCAGCTCGCCGCAGCGCTGCGCGGCGAGCGCGGCCTGCGCCTGCCAGGTGACCGCGCCGGGGTGGCGCAGATTCCAGCGCGCGACGTGCGCTCCGGCCTCCGTCAGCCGCTCCAGCGCCGTCGCGGCGTCGCCGCGTGCGAGCGCGAGGTCGGCCGCTGCCTCCAGCACGAAGGCGTGCTCGAGCTGCAGCGGATCGCCGCGCAAGCCCAGCTCGACCAGCTCGGCCGCCCGCTCCAGCTCGCCGCGTGCGACATGCGCCTGCGTCAGCCGCGCGGTCGTCCAGCTGCGGTAGGTCTCCCAGCCGTCGCGGCGCAGGTCGAGCGGCGGTTGGCCGTCGGCGATCGCCTCCTCCAGCCGTCCCTGACGCAGCCGCACGAGCGAGCGCAGATGGCTGAGCGAGCCGAACGCGGTCAGCGAGCCGGCGTCGCGCGCCGCCGGCAGCGCGGCGCCCAGGATCGTCTCCGCGGCCTCCAGCTCGTCGCTCCAGACAAGCGCCGTGACCGCGAAGGAGGCGGCGATCGAGCCGGGCAGGACCTCGCGCGCCAGCGCGGCCAGCGGGATCTGCGAGGCCAGCGCGCGCACCTCGGCCGGCGACGCGCCCGCGGTCGCGGCGGCCGCGGCGAGGACGGCGAGGGTGATCGGGCCCTCGGAAGGGCCGTCACCCAGTGCCGCGCGCTCACCGACCCGCCCCGGCGCGAGCGCCAGCGCCGCCGTGCGCAGGTCGCGCAGTGCGAAGGCGCCGTCGGCGCGCGGGTCCAGGTCCGCCAGCCCGCGCTCGATCGCGCTCAGCGTCCCCTCGTAGTCGTTGCGCATGTACGCGTGCAGAGCGCTCGCGGCGTGCGCCTCGGCGCGGCGCTCCGGATCGTGCACGTGGCGCAGCGCGGCGTCGAGCCGGGGCGTCGCCCCGGGCGCCCCGCGCGCGACCTCGGCGAAGGCGGCGGCGATCTCCGCCTCGGCCCGCTCGGCCGGCGGCAGCGGCTCCTCCAGTGCCCGCGCCAGCAGCCGCTGGCCGCTGGCGTAGTCGCCGTGCCGCAGCGCCGCGC
>NZ_JAWSTH010000207.1:0-2489 GCF_033542075.1 Conexibacter stalactiti | reverse complement strand
CGGACGCCGCGGCCGGCGACGGCGCGGCCGGCGACGGTGCGCGCGGCTGGCTCGCGCCCGACCCCGAGCTGCCCGCGCTCGTGCCCGAGCGCCGCTCGCGCGCCTACGACGTGCGCCGGCCGCTCGCGCGGATCCTCGACCCGGACACGCTGCTGGAGCTGGGCCCCGGCTACGGCCGCTCGCTGCTCACCGGCCTTGCGCGGCTCGACGGCCACGCCGTCGGCGTGATCGCCAGTCAGCCGAGATTCTTCGCCGGCGCGCTCGACCCGGCCGCCTGCGAGAAGGCGGTGCGGCTGCTGTGCCTCTGCGACGCGTTCGACCTGCCGGTGGTCTTCGTCCAGGACGTGCCGGGCTTCTTCGTCGGCAGAGCGGTCGAGCACGCCGGGATGCTCAAGCACGCGATCCGGCTGCAGACGGCGCTGGCGCTGTCGCAGGCGCCGAAGCTGACGCTGCTGCTGCGCAAGTCCTACGGCCTCGCCTACTTCAGCCTCGGCGGCAACGACACCGGCGTCGACGCCGTCTACGCGTGGCCGGGGGCGGAGATCTCGTTCATGGATCCGCAGGTCGCGGCCAACGTCGTCAGCGGCGGCGATCCCGCGACGGCGGAGGCGGCGCTGACGGCGATGGAGGCGGAGACCGATCCCTACGGCGCCGCCGGGCTGATGAACGTCGACGAGATCATCGATCCGGCCGAGACGCGCGCGGTGCTGGCGCGGGCGCTGGGGCGCCTCGACGGCCGCCCGCTCGCGCGCGGCTGGGAGCGCCCGCTGGCCTCCTGGCCGACCTGCTGAAGGTCGGCGCACCGACTTTCTGAGGTAGCGAAACGTTGAGCGTGCAATACTTGCACGGTCATGAGCTTTCCGATCGAGGTCACTGAATACACCGACGCGCAGTGCCCGTGGGCGTGGTCCGCGGAGCCGATGAAGTGGCGTCTGAGATGGCTGTACGGCGATTCGCTGGCGTGGACCACGCGGATGATCGTGCTGGCCTCCGACAGCGAGCACTACAAGCGCCTCGACTACTCCGTCGAGATGATGGCCGCCGGCTTCGAGTCGTTCGCGGCCAGATTCGGGATGCCGCTCGACGCGACGGTGCGGCCGCGCCTCGGCGCGACGCGGCCGGCGGCGAAGGCGTTCGTCGCCGCGCGCGTCCATGCCGACGCGGCGGTCGCCGAGCGGCTGCTGCGGCGCCTGCGGATCCACGCGATGACCAACCCGACGGCGATGCTCGAGGACGAGGCGACGATCGTCGCCGCCGCGCGCGAGGCCGGGATCGACGTCGCCGTGCTGGAACGCTGGCTGACCGATCCGGCCGTCGAGCGCGAGCTGCAGGCCGACATGCTCGCCACGCGCAGCCCCGCGCCGGCCGCCGTCGCGCTCAGCCACAAGCTCGCGAGAGCGGCCGAGGACCCGAGCAAATGGCGCTACACCGCGCCGTCGCTGGTCTTCACGCGCACCTCCGACCGCGTCACGATCGAGGCGCCCGGCTTCCAGCCGTCGCTCGCCTACGAGGTCGCGGTCGCCAACCTCGACCCGACGATCGAGCGGCGCGCCGCGCCTGCATCGGTCGGCGAGCTGCTGGAGTGGGCCGGCGAGCCGCTGGCGACGCAGGAAGTCGCCGAGGTGCTCGGCATCTCGCGGGAGCAGGCGCGCGAGCAGCTCGCGGAGGCGACCGGCGCCGTCGAGCAGCAGGCCGGCAGCGACGGCTTCTGGGCGCTCGACACGGCTGCGGTCGCGCAGGCGGCTTAGCTCAGCCGGAAGCGGCCGACCAGCTCGCGCAGCTCGTCGGCCGTCTGCGCCAGCTCGTGCGCGGAGGCGCCGATCTGCTGTGCCGAGGCGCTCGTCTGCTGCGTCGAGAGGGCGACCTGGCCGGTCGCCGCCGACGCCCGCTCGGCGACCGCGGCGACGGCGCCCATCTGCTCCTGCACCTGTTGTGAGAGCGCGGCGATGCCGTCGGTCTCGCCGGCGACGTCGCCGACCCGCTCGGTCATCGCGGTGACGGCGGCGCTGAGACGGTCGAAGGTCGCGCGCGACTGCTCGACCGTCTCGACGCCCTCCGCCGTTCGCGCGGTGCCGGTCTCGATCCGCTCGACCGCGAGCGCGGTGCCCGACTGCAGCTCGTCGACGATCGCGCCGATCGACGCGGCCGCCTGCTGCGATTCCTCCGCGAGCTGCCGCACCTCCTCGGCGACGACGGCGAAGCCGCGGCCGGCCTCGCCGGCGCGCGCCGCCTCGATCGCGGCATTCAAGGCGAGCAGGTTGGTCTGCGCGGCGATCCCGCCGATCGCGTCGACGATCCCGCCGATCGCGCTGGAGCGCTCGCCCAGCTCGTGGATCGCGCTGCGCGCGTCGTCGGAGGCGGCGCGCACGTCGGCCATCGCGCTGCCGGCGCGGGCGGTCACGGCGGCGCCGGCCTCGGCCAGCTCGCGCGCCTCCTGTGCCGCCGCGGCGGTCGAGCGGGCGCCGTCGGCGCCGCGCTCGCTGGCGGCC
>NZ_JAWSTH010000206.1:0-2530 GCF_033542075.1 Conexibacter stalactiti | reverse complement strand
CCCGGCCGCGCAGCCGCGCCGCGGCGCGCTGACGGCGAACGCGCCTACAGCCCCGGGGCGGCGCCGCCGCCGCGCGCTGACGGCGAACCCGCCTACAGCCCCGCGGCCGCCCGCTGACGGCGAACGCGCCTACAGCCCCGCGGCGGCGCGGAAGCGTTCGCCGCGCTCGATGAAGTCGCGGAAGCGGTCGTAGCTGGGCGCGGCGGGCGACAGCAGCACGACGCCGCCCGGGCGCGCGAGCCCGCGCGCGAGCGCGACGGCCTCGTCGAGATCCGCGGCGGCGAGCGCGCGGTCGGCGGGAACGCCGGCGGCGCGGGCCGCCTCGACGACGCGCGGACCGGTGCTCGGCAGGCCGACGACGGCGACGGCGCGGGCGGCGAGCGCGCGGCCGAGCGCGCCGTAGTCCTGGCCGCGGTCCTGACCGCCCGCGAGCAGCACGACATCGCGGCCGGCGTAGCTGTCGAGCGCGGCGACGGCCGACTCCGGCGTCGTCGAGATCGAGTCGTCGACCCACAGGACGTCGTCGCGCTCGCCGATCGGCTCCAGCCGGTGCGGCAGCGCGCGGAAGCCCTCCAACGCGGCCGGCAGCGGCGGCAGCGCGATCCCGGCGGCGGCGAGCGCGGTCAGCGCGGCGCAGAGGTTGAGCGCGTTGTGGGCGCCGCGCAGCGGCAGCTCATCGGCGGCGACGAGCGTCTCGCCGGCATACGCGAGCGCGCCATCGGCGGCGACCGACCAGCCGCCCGCGACGCCGAAGCGCGCCAGCTCGACGCCGGCCGCCCGCGCGACCGCCGCCGCCCGCTCGTCGCCCACCGCGCTCGCATCCGCGCCGTCGGCGTCCGCGCCGTCGGCGTCCGCACCGCCGCCACCAGCACCCGCCCCCACCACCGCCACCCGCACGCCCGGCAGCTCCAGCAGGCGCAGCTTGTCGCGGCGGTAGGCCTCCTCGGAGCCGTGCCAGTCGAGGTGCTCGCGGTAGAGGTTGGTGACGACCGCCACCTCGGTCCCGGTCGCCAGATCGGCGATCTGGTAGCTCGACAGCTCGATCACGGCCAGCTCCGACGGCGGCGCGTCGAGCAGGTCGAGCGCCGGCACGCCGATGTTGCCGGCGAGGTCGGTCGCGACGCCGGCCGCGCGCGCGAGGTGCGCGGTCAGCGCCGCCGTCGTGCTCTTGCCCTTCGTGCCAGTGATGCCGATCACGCCGCGACCGCTGCGCTCGGCCAGCCACAGCGCGGTCGCGGTCGTCACGGGCGTGCCGCCCGCGCGCAGCGCGACCAGCTCCGGCCGGTGGATCGAGACGCCCGGCGAGCGCACGACGGCATCGCACTCCGCCAATGCCGCGGCAGCCGCGTCAGCCCCGCTGACGATCCGCGCACCGGTCGACGCGGCCAAGGCACGCACGCCGTCGTCGGGCGCGGCGTCGACGCCGATCACGGCGATCCGCGCGCCCGGCAGCCGCCGCTCCAACTGGCGCGCGAGCGAGCTGATCTCGCGGCCGGCGCCCCAGACGCCGACCGCCGCGCCGTCAAGCTCCGAGAAGCGCACGGACGTCCGGCATCAGGGCGGCGGGGACCTCGTGGTCGTCGCTGAGCGCGAGCACCTGCTCCAGGTCGCCGTCGGCGGCGGCATGGGCCGGCAGCACCTCGGCGGCGAGGCGGCGTACGACGGCGTGGTCGCGCCACTGCGGCTGCGCCGCCAGCAGCCGGATCGCGGCGAGGCTCTCCTGCTCCTCCCCGACGCACTCGAACGGCTTGTGGCCGCCGGTCGCGGTCAGCAGCGCGAAGCCGTCGTACTGCGCGGGGTCGTCAAGCAGGTCGCGACCGAAGATCGCGCTCAGCTGCGCCGGTTCGAGGAACGGCGCGAGGATCAGGTAGACGAAGCGGCACTTCGGGCAGTCGCAGCACCACGACGCCAACCGCAGCGCCGGGTCGATGTGGAAGATGCGATTGCAGCTCGTGAAGACCGGGTGGTAGGCGTCCAACCGCGCGAAGGCGCGCGCGATCCCCAGCTCGGAGGCCGGGCGCAGCAGCGAGAACAGCTCGGCCGGCGCGGCGACCTCGGTCAGCGCGGCGCGCAGCAGCCGCTCGGCGCGCAGGCCCTTGCTGAACTGGTGGTTGACGTCGATCCCGTCCCACATGACGTTGCCGTGCGACGCGGAGCGCTCGTTCGCCATCGCGACCGCGTCGAAGCCATGCAGCGAGGCGGTCAGCAGCGCGACGCAGGAGACGATCGCGGTCACCGGCACGTGGCCGTTGAGCGCGCCGGCTCTGTTGAGCGCGCCGATCTGCGCGTCGAGTCTGCGCCGCGCCAGCAGGTGCGGGAGCCCCGCGACGGCGATCGTGCGCACGATCGGCGGCGCGTCGCCAATCGAGAAGAGGCTGACCTCGCGGCCGGAGCGGCGCGCGATCTCCAGCGCCACGACCGAGTCCTTGCCGCCGCCGACCGGGACGAGGATCCGCCGCGGGCCGTCGGCGTCGTCGCGCGCGGCGGCGTCGGCCGCGCCCGCGCCGCCCGTCGCGCCAGCGCCAGCGCC
>NZ_JAWSTH010000205.1:0-2609 GCF_033542075.1 Conexibacter stalactiti | reverse complement strand
GAGCGGCGCCGCCGGCGGCAGCGCGCCGCTCGCCGGGAGCCCCGCGAAGGCGGCGGTCGCGGCGAACTGGACGACGCGGCAGGGCGTGGCGCAGGCCTGCTCGGCGATCGCGGCTCGCACCCAGGCGCGCTCGCGCGCGCTCATCGCGTCGTCGACGCTGGCGGAGCGGTCGAGCAGCAGGACGGTCGCGGCCGGCTCGTCGGGACCGCGCTGCGGCTGCGCGAGCGCGACGACGAGCGCGACGGCGGCTGCGGCGCGCAGGGCCCAGGCGGCCCAGGTGGCGGGTTCGGTGCGGCCGGCGGCGGGAGCGGCGTTGCGCGATCCGGCCCTGCGGCCGGTGCGCGCGGTGGCGGACGCGCGCGGGCGCAGCAGCAACGCGGCCGCGGCGAGCGGCAGGAGCGCGAGCAGCCACAGCGGGGCGTCGAGGCTCATGCCGCACTCTCCCGGCGGCGCGGCCAGCGCGGGTACGACCACTCGGCAAGCAGCAGGAGCAGGCCGGCGGCGACCAGCCACGGCCACCACTCGCGCGGCGGGCCTGGCAGCGTTCCGCCGCCGTCGCTCGCGCGCAGGATGACGGGGTCGGCAGCGGAAGCGTCGGTCGCGGCAGCGCTCGTCGCATCGCCGGCGCCTGCCGCCGCGAGGTCCGCCGCGCCGCCGCTCGCCCACGCGACGACGTTCGCGAGCAGGATCGGGAACGCGGGCAGCTGCGGGAGCGTCGAAGCCTGTGGGTCGAAGGTCAGCAGCGCGATCCGCTCGGGCCGCTCGCCTGGGATCGTGCCGGCCGCCAGCAGCGGGCCGCCCGGCGCCCACGCAAGCGCGCGGAGCGCGGTCGGCAGCGTGGTCCGCCGCGCCGCGCCGGCGTCGATCGCGAGCGCGTCGAGGTCGACGCCGGCCAGCAGCAAAGTGGCCGCCGCGGTACCGCTGAGCGTGGGATCCGCGAGCGCGGCGCCGACGCGGCCGCCGGGCAGCCGGGGCGGTGCGACGAGCAGCAACGAGCGGGCGGCCGGCAGCTCGCCGTCGGGCAGCCAGCGGTCGAGCACGAGCAGGTCCGGCGTGGACGCGTCGGCGGCCGTGTAGTCCTGCGGAGGGATCAGCCGCAGCGTGACGCCGGGCGTCGCCGCGAGCGCTCGCGCCAGCGGCGCGTCGGCCGGGCGGTCGGAGACGAGCGTGACCGCCGTCGGAGAGGCCGGCGCGGGGACGGTGACGGTGGCGCTGTCGGCCGCGGTGCCGGTGCTGCTGTCGAGCCGGATCGTCAGGCGGGCGCCCGCCGGCGCCGGGAACGCGACTTCGACGCGCTCTCCCGGCGCGAGCGTGAGCGCACGCGACGCCGTCGCCGTGCCGTCGCGCTCGACGACCAGCCGCTCGCCAAGGCTGGCGTCACCGTCGTTGCGGACGGCGGCGAAGACGGTGCAGGTGGGCGGCGCGGCGGGCGAGCCGGCGGATGGCGGGCCGGCGGGCCTTGTCGCGCCGGCGGCGGGGGCGGGTGTCGCGACCGGCGCGCAGCGGGCGATTGGCTGCTCCAGCACCTGATCGTCGGCCCGCGTCCCGACCGTGACGGCGGCGTAGGCGACGCCGTCGCGCTCCACGCGCGGCGCGCTGTTCTCGATCGCATGGACGAGCGTGACCGTGCCGCCGGCGCGGTGCAGCTGGCCGCCGGCGAGCGTCAGCCCGGCGCGCAGGTCGGCGTTGGGCGCGGTCGCGCGCAGGTCGGCGAGCGCGTCGCTGGCAGCGTCCGGACTCGCGCCGGCGACGAGCAGCCGCGGGACCGCGCCGGCTGCCACCACCGTCACCGGGGTCGCGGCCGGCAGCCTCGCCAGGCGGCGCTCGAGGTCGCGCCGGACGGCGGTGAGACGATCAGGCGCGACGTCGGTCGCGCGCATCGTTCGCGAGTCGTCGAGCACGTAGACCTGCGGCGCGAGCCCGGCGCCCGCCTCGGCACCGTCCCGCGCCGGGCGCGCGAGCGCGAGCACGAGCAACACGACGATCAGCACCTGCAGCAACAGCAGCAGCGACGGCACGAGCGCGGTCCGCCGGCGGCCGGGCGCCGCGCTCGCCAGCTCGCGCCACAGCAGCAGGCTCGCGACCTCCTGCCGTCGGCGCCGTCGGCGCAGATGCAGCGTCAGCAGCGGCGCGAGCACCAGCAGCCCGGCGAGGAACCAGGGTGCGAGCAGGCTCAACGGGAGCCGGCCGCCCGGCGCGCGGTTGCGGCCGCGAGGGGGAGGAGGTCACGCGCGCGGACGCCGCCATCACGCACGGCGCGAGGGAGAGCGGCGCGTGCGTGACTCATCTCGACGGGAAGTAGGTCGCGACGAGCGAGCGCAGGTACGGCGCGACGGAGTTGACCGCGGTCGGCACGAACGGCAGCTCGACCGGTTCGCCGGCAACACCGCTGCCGGCGGTCGAGCCGCTCTGCACGCGCGCCGTGCCGCGGCCTCTGCCGCCCGTTCCCGCTCTGCCGGCGCCGCTGCCCTGCTGTCTGCCGCCGCTGGTCGCCAGCAGTCTCAACGGCAGCCGCCGCTCGCCGGTGTCGCTGCGGCCGGTCGCGTCGCCGCCGCGCCGGCCGACGTGGCTGGCGGCGCCGCGCGTGCCGCTGCGCGCCGCGCCGCGCT
>NZ_JAWSTH010000204.1:0-2731 GCF_033542075.1 Conexibacter stalactiti | reverse complement strand
GGCGTCGCGGGCGCGGGCGCGGGCGCGACGCTTGGCGCGGCCGCCGCGCACGGCGACGGCGGCGACCGCGACGGCCAGCGCGGCGGCGACGACGGCGAGCGCGGCGATCAGGGCTGAGCTTCCGGAGTCCTCAGCAGCGTCTTCGGTGGTCGAAGCCGACGGGCTGGCCGCTGGCTCATCAGCGCTCGGACGTGCCGCGAACGCCTCCTCGACGTCAGTCCCCGAACCGACGGCGAAGCGCAGCGCGCGCGTGTCGGTGACCGTCGAGCCGTCGACCAGGTCGGCGGTGACGCGCACGCGGACGAGGTAGACGCCGGGCTTCGAGAAGACCCAGTTGGCGTGTGTGTGCGTGTTGACGTCGACCCACACCGGTCTCGCTCTGCCGGTCGAGCTCCACAGCACCTGCGGCGCGGCGAAGTCGCCCGACTGCAGGTAGACGGTCAGCGCGCCCGGCCCCTCGACGCCGGCCAGCGTCAGTCTGACGCCGCGGTCGATCGTCTCCATCACGCGCGGGTCCTGCGTGTTCCAGCCGACCCACACCACCTCGGGGTTCTGTGTCTGCGGCACGACGAAGACCTCGCGGCCGGGGGCGGCGCCGAGGAAGCCGTAGGCCGGGTCCTCGGGCACCTGGCGCAGGGCGGCGTCGGTGACCCGCAGCACGGTCCGCTCGGGGTGACGCCAGACGCTTCTGCCGCCGGCATCGGCCTTCGCGGCGTCGTCGTGGATCATCAGCGTCCAGCGTCCGCCGACGAAGCGCGGGCCGACGTCGACGTGGCCGCCGGCGAGGACCTTGCGGCCGCTCGCGACCGCCTGCTCGGCGTCGATCCGCTGGTCGAGACCGGGGTCGGCCGCGGCCGCGGGCGCGGCGAGGCACACCAGTCCCAGGATCGCTCCCGCGATCGCACGACAGTTCATGAGAGGCACTCCTTCAACGACGCGGCGTTGAACCGCATCAGCTGGACGTAGGTGGTGACGTCGCCGTCGAAGCTGTCGCCGTAGATCGGGCAGACGCGGATCCCCTGCTCGCGCGCGACCTCGGTCAGCGTCGAGGAGCGGGCGGCGAGGTTCGGTTCGAGGAAGACCGCCGGCACCCGCAGGTTGCGGATCGTCTCGGTCAGCTTGCGCCGCTGCGCCAGCGACGGCTCGACGGCGGGGTTCGGCGTCACGAAGCCGGCGACCTCGACGCCGTACGCGTGGGCGAGGTAGGCGAAGGCGTCGTGGGTCGTGACGAGCTGGCGGCGAGCGCGCGGGATCGCCGCGATCGTGCGGCGCACGTATCTGTCGAGCGCGTCGAGCTGCGCCAGGTACGCCTCCGCGTTGGCGCGATACTCCCGCGCGCCCCGCGGGTCGGCCTCGATCAGCGTGTCGCGGATCAGCTCGCTGTACGCCATCGCGTTGCGCACGTCCTGCCACAGGTGCGGGTCGATCTCGCCGTGGACGTGCTTGCCGAGCACCGCCTGCGGCAGCTGGTAGATCTGGGTGCCGGCCTTGCCCATGAACGAGAACTGCTCGCCGGCCGGGATCTCGGCGATCGCCTTCGACGGCACCTCGATCACGACCTCGTCGGCGCGGTACCGGCGCTGCGCGTGCTCGCCGCCGCCCTCCGGGTCGTAGAGCGTGTACAGCTCGCCGCGGTCGAGGTCGGCGGTCAGGTCGGCGTGGCCCTGGTCGAGCACGACCGCGTCGGCGCCGCCGGCCGCGGTCGGCTCGACGCCGACGGCGAAGGCGAAGGTCGCCTCCCCCAGCGGGATCGGTCGCGAGGTCGCGCTGACGCGCAGACTCGCGGCGAACGTGACCGTGTAGCGCCCGGGCGCGGTGAAGACCCATGACATGTGCGTGTGGGCGTCGGCCGGCAGGGTCGCGGTGTCGTGCTCGAAGCCGTCGCTCGCGTCGAAGCCGTCGGCGGAGTTGAACGAGACGTCTGCCTCGCCGAAGGAGCCGGTCAGATAGCCGAAGACCTCCCCCGGCCCCGTCGCCGCCGTCGCCGACAGCAGCACGTCGCTGGAGCGGTCGGCGCCGTGGCGCGCACCGTCACCGCGGGCGCGCAGCCCCAGCCAGACGGTGTCGAGGTTGACGTTCTCGACCAGCGGGATGATCTCCGCCGCGTACTTGACGGAGTCCTCGGCGAGCGAGATGTTCGGCACGTCCGCGCCGAGGTTGGCGTCGAGCGTCTTGATGACGCTGTGCTGCTCCAACAGCATGTAGTTGCTGAAGGCGACGTCGGCGTAGACGACGTCGCGCACGTCGCGCAGCGTCGGCTCGAACGAGTGCGGGTCGCCGCCGTCGGGGATCAGGCTGACCGCGTTGACCCGCGCGCCGCCGACGTTGGCGACGAGGTCGCGCAGCAGCCCGGTCGTGGCGACGACCTGCAGCCGCTCGTCGGAGGTCGAGAGGCCGGGCGCGGCGCCGCAGCCCGCCACCAGCAGCGCCAGCGCGGCGACCGCCGCCAGCGTCGCGAGCACCCGCGGGCGCGACCTCATCGCGACCTGACGACGATGCGGACGGTGCGCGCCGCCGTCGCGCTGCCGCCGCCGGGGACGGAGACCCGAACGGTCAGGCGAGCGACGACCCGGCCCGCGGAGCGTCGCGCCTTCGCCAGCCGGCTGCGCAGCGTCGCCGGCGGCCGCAGCCGCAGCGTCACGCGTCCGGCCTTGGTCGCCGTCGTGCGCGCGGCCGCCAGCAGCGTCGGCCGGCCGCGCGCGGGGAGGCCGAGCCGGCGCGCCGCGGCGGG
>NZ_JAWSTH010000203.1:0-2834 GCF_033542075.1 Conexibacter stalactiti | reverse complement strand
CGCGCCGACTCGGCCGCGCGCGCCAGCTCGACCGCCGGCCCGAGCGCGGCGTGCACGTCGTGCAGCCGCGCGCGCAGACCGGCGAGGCAGCCAGGCGCGTCGGGGTCGGGCACGATCGCGTAGCCGAGGCCGTCGACGCGCGCGACCAGCGCGCCGGAGGGCAGGCGGGCGGCGAGGCGGCCGGCGCGCTCGCCGTCGAAGGCGATCGCGGCGACGGTGAGGCCGGCGCCTCCCGCGGAGATCGCGGTCGCCGGCGCGGGGCCGGCTGCTGAGCCGCGTGCGCCGCGCGTGGGCCGATCGGCCGGCACGAGGCCGGGCGTCCAGCCGGCGGCGAGCGCGAGCGCGTGCAGCTCCTGCGGCGGCGCCGACGGCGAGCGCACGAGCGCGGCGACGAGCTGGTGGCGGCGATCGGCGCGGCCTGGGCTGAGCGCGGCCTGCTCGAAGGCGAAGCCCTCAGCCGAGGCGGCGGAGATCTCGGCGAGGCAGGTGAGGATCGCGTCGCCGAGCGCGTGCAGCGTCTCCTGCGGCAGCGCGGCGCCGTCGCCCTCTTGCGCGATCGCGTCCCACGTCGCGCGCGCGGCGTGATGGTAGGCGGCGAGCAGCGCGCCGAGCGAGCGGCCGGCGCGCAGCTGGCCGCGCCCGAAGCCGAAGTAGAGCCCGCGACCGGGCAGCTGGCCGTGGGGGCCGCGCTCGATCAGCGCGAGCAGTCCGCGCACGCCGTGCTCGACGCCGTGGCGAGCGTTGGGGCTCCCGACGATCCATTCGCGCGGCACGTCGCGGCGCGCGATCGCGGCGAAGACGTCGTCGACGAGCGTCTCGACGGCCGGCTCCAGCTTCGCCGCGACGGCCGGGCCGAGCGCATCCCAGCGCACGCTGTCACGGCCGGCCCCGCTGCGGCCTGCCCCGGCGCTGCCATCGGCGCGTTGCGGCTCCTCCACGGCTCTCCCCTTCCCCGGAGACGACCGTATCCGATCGCGGTGGGGCGAGGGGAGTGGCGCGTCAGGGCGCGAGCCGCTGTTCGCCGAGCGCGAGCGCGGCGGCGAGCGGCGTCGTGCCAGCCGAGTCGGCGGCGGCGAAGATCTCGGCGAGCGTGTCGCCGATCGCGCGCACGCGGCGACGCGCGACGGCGGCGTCGTAACCGCTCGGCTCCAGCTCGACGGCGATGTTGACGATCCCGCCGGCGCTGACGACGAAGTCAGGGGCCCAGACGATCCCGCGCGCCGCCAGCTGGCCGGCGACGGCGTCGGTCGCGAGCTGGTTGTTGGCGGCGCCGGCGATCGCGCGGCAGCGCAGCCGCGGCACGACCGCCTCGTCGAGCAGGCCGCCGAGCGCGCAGGGGGAGAGCAGGTCGACCTTCGCGGTCAGCGCTCTCGCCGGCGTCGCCCAGCGTGCGCCGAGCCTGTCGGCGAGTGCTCGCTTGGAGGGGTCGACGTCGGCGAGCACGAGGCTGGCACCGGCTCTGGCGCAGCGCGCCGCGACCCGTGAGCCGACGTGGCCGAGGCCGATCACGGCGACGCTGCGGCCCTTCAGCGAGCCGTCGCCGAACGCCTGCGCGGCGGTCGTTCTGAGCGCCGCCTCGACGCCGAGCGCGGTGAAGGGACTGGGGTCGCCGGAGCCGCCGCGGCTGGTCGCGAGGCCAGAGACGTGTCTCGTCGCCTCCGCGATCACGGCCATGTCGCGGCTGGCGATGCCGACGTCCTCGGCCGTCACGTAGCGGCCGTCGAGCTGGTCGACGGTCTCGCCGAAGTCGAGCAGCGCGTCGCGCCGCAGGCGGCCGGTCAGCCTGATGCCGGGCGGCAGCGCGATCACGCCCTTGCCGCCGCCGAGCGGCTGGTCGGCGCAGGCGGCCTTGTACGTCATCGCGCGGGCGAGCCGCAGCGCGTCGCGGACCGCGAGCGCGGGATGGTCGTAGCTCCACACGCGGCAGCCGCCGAGGGCGGGACCGCGGACCGTCGAGTGGACGGCGACGATCGTCGTCAGACCGGAGCGCGGACCGCGTCGGACGTACAGCTCCTCGTGGTCGAGCGGTGGCAGCAGCGGGTCGATGGGGCGACCCTAGCGTGTCACGGCAGCGGCGGCGGCGTGACGTTGCTCGGCGTGCTGCTCGCCCCGCCGGTCGTCGACGGCGACGTGGGCGGCTGCGTCCCGGTCGCCGGTGGCGTGCTGCCGGTGCCCGCGGGAACGCCCTGCGGGGCGCTGCCGGCCGGCGGCGTGCCGGTCGAACCGCTGGCGGCGCTGCCGGTCGTCGGCGGAGCGGTCGTCGTACCGCCGGTCGTCGGCGGCGTGGACGTCGTGCCGCTGCCGGTCGTCGGCGTCGTGTCGACGGGCTCGGTCGGCGTGGTCGTCGGTTCGTCGACCGGAAGCGGATCGTCGACGATCGAGGCGTCGTCGGGCGCGGCGGCGCCGCCGTTGGTGACGCCGCTGCCGACGCCGGTCGTGACCGGCGGCGTCGCGATCGGCGTGACCGTGACGGTCCCGCCCGACGGCTCACGGCTGAGCTTGAGCTTGACGGCCTTCGCGCTGCCGGCGCCGTCGGCGGCGTTGGCGCCGGCCCCGGCCGCGGCGGTGCCGCCGGCGGTGGACCCGGCGGGGACGGAGGCGGGCCGCGCCTGCACCGAGGCGGCGGCCGCGAGCAGCGGCTCGGCTCTGGGCCGCTCCGCTCTGATGACCTTCGCGGCCGGAGCGGAGGAGGGCGGGCTGAGCGTGCGCTTGACCTCGACCGCTCCGCCGCCGGCGACGACGGCGGCCGCGACGACGGCGGCGACGTGACCGGCGGTGACGGCCGTGCCGCCCGCGGCTGCTCCGCCCGCGACGGCGGCCGCGCCGCCCGCGGC
>NZ_JAWSTH010000202.1:0-2857 GCF_033542075.1 Conexibacter stalactiti | reverse complement strand
GGCGCACCCCCCCCGGGGCGCCCGCGCCGCCCGCGCCCGCCCCGCCCCGCCGCGCGTGGCATCCCGCGGCGGCGCCCGCCGACGCCGACGTCGACGCTGCCGACGCGCTGGAGCGCGTCGCGCACGAGGCGCGCGCGGTCGGCGGCCACGCCGAGGCGGCCGCCGCCTTCGAGCGCGCCGCGAGCCTCTCCGCGACCGCGGGCGACCGCGGCCGGCGCGAGCTGGAGGCCGCGCACGACCACGCGACCGCCGGCGACTCCGAACGCGCGCGGGCACTGCTCGACGCCGCCGTCGAGCATGCCGGCGAGCCGGTGCGGGCGGCCGTCGCACTGCTGCGCGGCCGTCTCGCGATCCGCGGCGGCGACCCGCACGGCGCGCTCGCGTCGCTGATGGAGGCGGGCGAGCATCAGCTTGCGGCGGGCGACGGCGACGCGGCCGCGCGGCTGTTCCTGGAGGCGTCGGTCGCGCCGATGATGACCGGCGAGGTCGAGCAGCAGATCCACATCGTCGAACGGGCGCGGGCGGCCGCCGCCGACGGCGGCGGCGAGGCCGAGGTCCTGGCCGAGCTGCTGTGGGGCGAGTCGCTGATCGCCTTCGGCCGCGAGGCGGAGGGCGCCGCCGCGATCACGGCCGTCGTGCATCGCATCGACGAGGTCGACCCGGTCGCCTCCGGCGAGGTCTTCGGGATGGCGGCGCAGACGTCGATGTGGACCGGCGACTTCGAGCGCGCCGCCGACCTGATCGAGCGGATGCTCGCCGCCTGCGACGCCGCCGACGCGTACGGCCGCATGCCCCATCCGCTCGCCGTCCGCTCCCAGCTCTCCTTCCGCCGCGGTCGCTGGGAGGAGGCGGCGCGCGACGCCGCCGACGCCGTCCAGCTCGCGCGCGACACCGGACAGGAGGTCCTGCTCGGCTTCGCGCTCGCCTCGCGCGTGCGCGTCGACGCCCTGCAGGGGCGCCAGCAGGCGGCGCGCGCGGGAATCGAGGAGGCGCTCGCGGCGGCCGACCGCGAACGCGCCGGCGGCATCCGCGTGCACGTCCACGCCGCGGCGGCGGTCGTCGAGCTGCTCGACGGCCGCAACGACGCCGCCGCGCAGGCGGCGCGCGCCGCCGACGAGCTGGAGCACGAGCTGGGGCTGCGCCATCCCACCGCGACGCTGTGGGGCGGCGAGCTGGTCGACGCGCTCGTGCTGACCGGCCGCGCCGACGACGCGCGCGTCGCCGTCGAGCGCGTCGCCGAGCGCGCGCGGGCGACCGGCTCGGCATGGGCGGCCGCGGTCGCGGCGCGCGGCGAGCTGTCGCTGGCGCCCGATGACGAGGTCGACGCGCGCGCGGCCGCGGCGCTCGCGGCGCAGGAGACGCTGGCGATGCCGTTCGAGCGCGCGCGCACCGAGCTGGCGATCGGCGAGCGGCTGCGGCGCAGCCACCGTCGCGCCGACGCGCGCGGCTTCCTGGCGCGCGCGCTGGCCGGCTTCGAACGGCTCGGCGCCATCCCCTTCGCCGCGCGCTCGCGCGTGGGCCTCGAAGCGGCGCCGCCGGAGCGCGCGGAGGCGCTGACGCCGCAGGAGCGGAGGATCGTCGAGCTGGTCGCCGACGGCCGCACCAACCGCGAGATCGCCGCCGACCTGCACCTCGGTGAGAAGACGCTCGAACGGCGGCTGACGGCGCTCTACCGCAAGGCCGGCGTCGCCTCGCGGACCGAGCTGGCGCGGACCGTCGTCGCGCCAAGAAACGGTTGACCTGCCCTAGACTCCGTCGGCGATGCACGGGCGTGCGCGCGAGCGCGAACACCTCGCAGGGCTGGTCGCCGGAACCGCCGAGGGCCGCAGCTTCGCCGTGCTCGTGGAGGGGCCGGCGGGGATCGGCAAGAGCGTCCTGCTCGACGAGGTCGTCGCCGGCGCCGACGGGCTGACCGTCCTGCGCGCCGTCGGCTACGCGACCGAGAGCGAGATCCCGTACGCCGGCCTGTCTGAGCTGCTGGCACCCGTGCTGCACCTGCGCGAGCGGCTCGCCGACGTCCAGCGCGCCGCGCTCGCCGGCGCGCTCGCGCTCGAGGACGCGGCACCGCACGACCGCTTCGCCGTGCCGGCCGCGCTGCTCGGCCTGCTCGCCGTCGTCGCCGACGAGCGGCCGTTGCTGGTCGTCGTCGACGACGCCCACTGGCTCGACGACGCCTCGCGGGAGGCGCTGCTGTTCGTCGCTCAGCGGCTCGTCGCCGAGGGCGTCGGGATCGTGATCGCGGCGCGCGACAGCGACGGCGGTCCGATCGCCGCGCCGCACGTCGAGCGGCTGCGGCTGGCGCCGCTGGAGCGCGAGGACGCGCGTGCGCTGCTGCGCGACGGCGAGCCGCTGGCGCCGGACGTGACGGAGGCGCTGCTGAGCGCGAGCGCGGGCAATCCGCTCGCGCTGCGCGAGCTGCCGCGGGCGCTGAGCCCCGCGCAGCGCGCCGGACTCGCGCCGCTGAGCGGCCCGCCGGCCTCCGGCAGCGAGGTGCAGGCGGCCTTCGAGCGCCAGCTGGAGGCGCTGCCGGCGGCGACGCGCAACGCGCTCTGCCTGCTTGCGGCCGGCGCCGGCTGCCCGTCGTCCGCGGTCGCGCGGGCGCTCGGCGAGGACGGCGGCGAGGCGCTGCTGCGGCCGGCTGTCGACGCCGGCCTGCTGGCGTGGCGCGGCGGTCGCGGCGCCTTTCGCCACCCGCTGCTCGCGGCGGCCGCGTACCACGTCGCCGCCAGCGGCGAACGGCGCGCCGCGCACGCCGCGTTAGCGGCGCAGCTGAGCGATCGCCAGCATCGCGCCTGGCAGCTCTCAGGCGCCGCGCTCGGCGCCGACGCGACGGCCGCCGCGGCGCTGCGCGAGGCCG
>NZ_JAWSTH010000201.1:0-2974 GCF_033542075.1 Conexibacter stalactiti | reverse complement strand
TGGCGGCGCGGCGGCGGGGGCGGCTGACGACGCGCCGTCGGCGGGCGGCGCGGCGGCGGGAGGCGTGGGGCGGGGGCGCGCCAGCGCCGTCGCGAGGCCGGCGAAGGCGAAGGCCGGGCCGCTCAGCGCCGGGATCTCCCAGAACCAGTCGATCGAGCCGTGCACGAACCAGACGACGAGCGGGAGCAGCGCGATCGCGGTGACCGCCGCCAGCTGCTGCGCCATCCGCCTGCGCCCCCGCAGCGCCGCCGCCAGCGCCGCGACGAGGAAGGTCGCGAACAGCAGCGTCCCGACGATCCCGGTGTGCGCCAGCAGTCGCAGCTGGAGGCTGTGCGTCCAGCGCGGCTGCTCGCTGCTGCGGCGGTGGAGCAGGTAGAAGCGGGCCCAGTTGTCCTGGCCGAGGCCGCCGACCGGGTGCTGCTCGAAGGCGTCGAGCGAGACGCGCCAGAAGTCGGGACGGTTGGAGCCGACGGCGCCGAAGCGGGACGTTCCCGGGGCGCTCTGCTGATAGCTGCTGGAGCGGTCCCAGTAGTCGGCGATCGCGCGGTCGGGGCGGCCGTCGGTGGCGACGAGGCCGATCACGATCCCCGCGATCACCGCCGCGAGCGCGAGCCCCGCGCCGGCGCGATCGGCGCCTCGCGCCACGCCGCGCGGGACCGCGACGCGGCGGTCGGCCAGCGCCAGCAGCGTGCCGAGCACCAGCACCGCGAAGCAGAGCGGCAGCGCGGTCGCGGCGGCGTGCGCGGCGGCGTCGCTCAGCGCGACGCGCTCGGCCGCGATGGTCGCGGCCGCGTCGCTGCGCTCGAAGACGTCGAGCAGCGCCGGCAGCGCCAGCAGCGCGCCGGCCAGCGGGGGCAGCGACCACAGCGCCAGCCGCACGCGACCGGGCATCAGCAGCAGCGTCAGCAGCGCGACGACGGGCAGTGAGAACAGCCACCCGCGGCTCTCGCTCAGCACGGCTGCGTCGAGGCCGGCGGTCGCCATCGCCAGCAGCGCGCCCCGCAGCCACCACGGCAGCTCGCGCCGGGAGGCGAGCGCGACGAGCACCAGCGCCGCGGTCGTGAACAGCGCCGCGGCGCCGTTGACGTACCCGACCGGTGCGGTCAGGCGACCGTCGCTGAACATCTCCGGCACGGCGGCGGCGTCGCCGAGCCGCGCGAGCGTCACGACCGCGAGCGCGCCGACCCCGGCGGCGAACAGCAGCAGGACGGTCTGCGCCGTCCAGTCGCGCCACGGCAGCAGCGCGAAGAGCGCGAACAGCAGCAGGTAGAGCAGCGTGCGGTCGCTGCCCCAGAGCGCATCGCCGGGCGAGTCGGCCCACGCGATCGAGAGATATGACCAGGCGGTGTAGGCAGCCAGCGCCGCGAGCGCGATCGCGGCGGCGCGCGAGAGCCGCAGGCGGTCGCGGCCGAGGCCGATGACGCAGGCGACCAGCAGGCCGAGCACGACCAGCGCCGAGGGGGCCCACGTGGTCGGGAGATAGCCGCCCTCGTGCGCGCCCCAGTAGACGAACAGGGCAACGACGGGGAGCGTGGGGACCAGCACGATCCCTCCCGTTCGCAGGCGCGCCGGCACGGCGGCAGCATACGGCGCCGGGCGGTCCGTGCCGCGCCGTGACCGTGGGTAGACTGGGAGGCCCGTGTCCGCCGGTCCCTCGCTCTACCGCCGCCATCGTCCCCGCACCTTCGCCGACGTGGTGGGGCAGACCCATGTCGTGCGCACGTTGCGCAACGCCGTCGAGCGCGACAAGGTCCATCACGCGTACCTGTTCGTCGGTTCGCGCGGGACGGGCAAGACGTCGATGGCGAAGATCCTCGCCGCCTGCCTGAACTGCGAGCGCGGCGGCCCGACGATCGAGCCCTGCGGCGTCTGCCAGTCGTGCGTCTCGATCGCCAACGCGACCTCGCTCGACGTGATCGAGATGGACGCGGCCTCCAACAACTCGGTCGACGACATCCGCGAGCTGCGCGACAAGGTCGCCTACGCGCCCGTCTCCGGCGGTTTCAAGGTCTACATCCTCGACGAGGCGCACATGCTCTCGTCGGCGGCTTGGAACGCCTTCCTGAAGACGCTCGAGGAGCCGCCGCCGCACACGATCTTCGTGCTCGCGACGACCGAGGCGAACAAGGTCCTGCCGACGGTCGTCGACCGCTGTCACCGCTTCGACTTCACGCGCCCCAACGTCGAGGAGATCGCCGGCGTGCTGCGGCGCGTCGCCGACCAGGAGAGCATCGCGATCCCCGATCCGGCGCTGGCGCTCGTCGCCCGTCACGCGACGGGCTCGTTCCGCGACGCGCTCGGGACGCTGGAGCAGCTGACGACCTATGGCAGCGGCGCCGGCGAGGGGATCTCGGTCGAGGACGTGCTGGCGGTGCTCGGCGTCGCCGACGCGGAGGCGCTGTTCGGCGCCGTCGACGCGGTCGCCGCGCACGACGCGCGCGCGGCACTGCTGGCGGTCGCGCGGTTGGTCGACGCCGGCCGTGACGCCGGCGGCCTGATCCGCGAGCTGGAGGCGCACGCGCGCGAGCTGCTGGCGGTGCAGGTCCTCGGCGGCGTGCCGGCGGAGCTGCGGCTGACGCCCGAGCGCGACGAACGGCTCGCCGCTCAGGCAGGGCAGCTCGGCCGCCAGGACGTCGTGCGGCTGCTCGACCTGCTGTCGGTCGCGCTCGACGCGCTTGCCAACGGCGCGCAGGCGCGGATCCAGCTGGAGCTGGCGCTGGTGAAGGCGGCCGCGCCCGAGGTCGACCCCTCCACGCGCGCGCTGCTGGCCCGCATCGACCGGCTGGAGGCGCGCCTCGCCGAGGGCGCCGTCGCTTCCCCGCCGCCGGCGAAGATCGCGCCGCCGGAGTCATCGCCCGCGCCGGCCGCGCCGCAACAGTCCGCGCCGCAGCCGCAGCAAGCCGCGCCGCAGCAGGCCGCGCCACAGCCGACGCAGGCCGCGCCGCAGCCGACGCAGGCCGCGCCGCAGCCGCAG
>NZ_JAWSTH010000200.1:0-3107 GCF_033542075.1 Conexibacter stalactiti | reverse complement strand
GGCCGTGCCGCCCGCGCCGGTGAGGCTGAACCCGCCGCCGCCGCCGAGCGGGCCGGTGCCGGGCGCGCCGCCGCCGCTGCCGTCGGCCTCCGCCGCGCCGCCGATGCCGCCGCTGCCGTGGATGCCGCTGTTGTCGCCCGTCGAGCCGCCACCGCCGCCGCCCGCGGCGACCAGCAGGCGGCCGGTCAGCGGTGCGCCGGAGAGCCGCAGGTCGGTCGCGCCGCCACCGCTGCCGGCCGTCGGAGCGCCCGCGCCGGCGCCGGCGTCACCGCCGCCGTTGAAGCCGCCGGCGGGGCCGCTCACGCCTCTCCCGCCGACGGTGATGGCGTAGACCTGACCGGGCGACACCGGCAGCGTCGCGCGCACGATCGCACCGAAGCCGCCGGCGACCTGCGGGTTGCCCGGCGTGCCGATTCCGCCGCCGGCGCCCTGCAGCATGAAGGTCGCCTGTGTCACGCCGTCGGGGACGGTCCACGGCTGCACGCCGCCGCTGTAGGCGAACACCTGCTGGACCGGCGCGGCGACGGCCGGCGCCGCGGCCGCTCCCGTCGCGGCGACGGCCGCGAGCGCGGCGATGGAACGGCGGATGCGTGGCATGGTGCTCCCCGGAGGCGACGACAGACAGTGGCCCGGAATCCTCGCAAACGACCTCGGTCGGATCCGGGCGTCCGCTTGCACGGCGCGTGCCGGCGGGCGCGGTGCGGCCGGCGCTCCCGCCGCGCGCGCGGCGGCTCGCAGTCGCTACGGCGCCGCGAGCGTCAGCCGCACCGCCCCCGGCTGGGCGACGCGCAGCCGCAGCGGACAGGCGGGGCCGGAGGCGGAGACCGTGCAGGGGCGCGGCGTGACGCTCCCACGCGCGAGCACCGGCAGCACGCCCGGCAGCGCCCACACCGCGGCGTCGAGCGCCTCGCCCGGCCGCAGCCGATCGGTCGTGATCGTGAGCGCGCGACCGCGCGCGAGCAGGCGCCAGTGCGCGGGGCGGTACGTCGTCCCGTTCGCCAGCCGCCAGGCGCCGTACAGCCGCACGGCGCCGCCGCGGCCGTCGGCGTGCGCGAGCACGAGCCGGGCGGTGCCGCGCGGGGTGCGCAGCAGCCAGCCAGAGGAGATCCCGTGGCGCTGCGGCCGCGCCGCGAGCAGATCGCGCCAGCCGCCGGCGCCGTCAGCGACCTTCAGCGCGGCGAGCCCTTGCTGGTAGCGGCCGTCGCCCTGCGTGCGGCGGCCCGACAGCGCCCACCACAGCTCAGGCCCCCGCCCCCACGCCAGCCGCGAGCCGCGGAGGTCCGCGACGAGGTGGCCGTGCGCGTCGGCCGGGATGCGGCCGACGGGAACGCCGTCGGGCCAGCGGTCGGCCGCGTCCTGCAGCAGGAACAGCGTCAGGCCGTTGTACTGCGTCATCGACGCGTAGCCGTCCATGATCGTCGCGTCCCACGCCTGCCGCAGCCCCGGCACGACGGGGATCGTGCCGTCGTCGAGCGTGCCATGGACGCGCACGAGCCGGTCCATCGCGCGCTCGGCGAACGCGCGCCAGGTGCTCGCGGCCGGGCCGTGGTCGGAGGCGCGCATCGCACCGAGCGCGACCGCCGCCGCCAGCACCCACGACTGCTCCATGCTGCGCCCGCCGGGCGTCAGCGCGCCGTCGGGCGCCATCAGCGCGAGCGCGTAGCGACCGGCCTCGCGGCGGATCCTCAGCGCCTGCTCGCTGAAGGCGCCGGGCGCCGACTGGTAGACGCGCTCCAGCAGCAGCGTGCTGAAGAGGTGATAGGCCGGCGGCTGCCACGGTGGGTCCGACAGCGCCCGCGCCGCGCCGAGGCGCGGGATCTGGAAGCGCGGACCGGCGTGGCGCGGCATCAGCCGCGAGACGATCCGGCGCACCTCGACGCGCAGCGCGTCGGCGTCGGAGGCGATCCCGCCGGGCGTGCCGACGAGGCCGGCTTGCGCCAGCTCGGAGGCGGCCGCGGCGAAGACGAGCCGCCAGTTGTCGTAGTCGCCCGTCGCGGCGAACGCATGACCGCGGAACGGCGGGATCCGCGCGACCCAGTCGGCCAACGGCGTCCCGATCCGCTCCCACGCCCGCGCGGGCAGCCGACCCGCCTGGCCGTCGCGCAGCAGCGACGTGGCGCCGAGCACGTGGAAGGGGTCGCTCTGCGGGTCGCGCCGCAGCGTGCCGAGCACCTGCGCGACCGCTGCCCGCTCCAGCCCTTCGTCACCGCTGCGGGCGGCCGCGCGCAGCTGCGCCTGCGCGAGCATCAGCGTGCCGTAGTTGAAGGCGCCGTAGGGCGGTTCGAGCAGGTCGCGCACGGCGCCGTTGTCGTCGGTCAGCCTCACCCACGCGCGCTCGACCCCGCCGGCCCAGCGGGCGACCTCCTCCCCGCTCCAGGCGTGTGCGGGCGGCAGGGCGGCGTGCGCTCCCACCGCGCTCGCGACGACGCCCGCGAGCGCCGCGACGAGCGCGATCAGCGCAGCGCGAACCGGGGCCGCGCGGGGCGGCCTTGATGACGGCGTCTCCACATCCCCTTCAACGCGCGCTGCGATGAAAAGGAGCGGGAACGCGCCTGCGTCACCGTCTGACGAACGTCACTTTCCGCACCTGCCGATCGACGCGCCAGTTGCGCGTGGACGGCGGTTCAGGTGAGCGCGCGGCCGTCGGCCTTGACGACGAGCCACAGCCCGCCGAACTCGTCGACGTTCTGGCACAGGACGACGCCGGGCGAGTCGCTGACGTAGTAGTACATCGGCTGGCCGCGGTAGGTCAGCTGCCGACGGCCGTCGGCACGGCGGGTCGTTCCGATCAGGTCGGCGTCGGCGCCGCGGCCGGCGACCGGCTCGCCTCTGGCGAAGACCGGCGGCCAGGCGCGAGCGCAGTCGCCGTAGCAGCGGGGGCGGCTCGTCGTCTCGCGCTCGAAGAGGTAGAAGGCCTGACCGCGGCCGTCGCCGACGATCGGGCCGAACTGCGATCTGACGAGCCGCACGACGACGCCGCGCTTGGGGCGGGGTCTCGCGGCCGCGGCAGGCGGCTTGGCGGGCGCCTCCGCCGTCGCGGCGGGCGGCTTGGCGGGCGCCTCCGCCGTCGCGGCGGGCGGCTCGGCAGGCGGCTCCGCCGTCGCGCC
>NZ_JAWSTH010000199.1:0-3168 GCF_033542075.1 Conexibacter stalactiti | reverse complement strand
CGCGGTCGCGCGTGGGCGCGCCGTCGCGGCGCTCCCGGCGGCCGCGATCGTGCGGGCGCTGGAGCGGGCCGGCGCCGACGCCGACGCCGCTCCCGCCACCCCCGCCGAGACGATGGTCTGCGCGCTCGCGCGGACGGTCGCGGCCGGCGACGTCGCGACCGTCGGCTCCGCCAGCCCGCTGCCGACCGTCGCCTACCTGCTCGCGAAGCTGCTGTGGGCGCCCGACCTGCTGCTGATGTCGTTCAACGGCGGCCTCGTCGACGTCGGCTGGCGGCCGATGACGCTGTCGCTCGCCGAGCAGCTCGACTTCCACACCGCCGCCGCGCACGCCGGCGGCGACGAGACCTACCACTGGTATTACCAGCAGGGACGCGTCACGCACGAGGTCGTCGGCACCGCCCAGCTCGACGTCAGCGGCGCGACCAACAACATCAGCGTCCGCCGCCCCGACGGCAGCGAGATCCGCCTGCCCGGCCAGGGCGGGATGGCCGACGTCGCCAACCTCCACCGCTCCTTCCTGCTCTACCTGCCGCGGCAGAGCAGACGCAACACGGTCGAGCGCGTCGACGTCCGCAGCGCCGCGCGCGTGCTGCCCGGGCCGACGACGGTCCTCACCGACCTCGGCCGCTTCGAGCGCCAGGCCACCGCCGACGGCGACCGGCTCGTGCTGACCCACCTGCATTCCGGCGTCGCGCTCGAGCAGGTGCGCGAGCGGACCGGCTGGCCGCTGCGCGTCGCCGAGGGGCTGCGCACGACGCCGGCCCCGACCGCGCAGGAGCTGCGCGCGCTGCGCGAGCGCGTC
Organism: Conexibacter stalactiti; assembly: GCF_033542075.1. NCBI lineage: Bacteria > Bacillati > Actinomycetota > Thermoleophilia > Solirubrobacterales > Conexibacteraceae > Conexibacter > Conexibacter stalactiti. The sequence goes on along the minus strand of NZ_JAWSTH010000199.1, from coordinate 2,366 downwards.
GACCCGCTCGGCGTGCGCCGCCTCGACTTCGTCCCCGCCGCCGAGCGCGGCGCCCTGATCGACGAGCTGCTGGACCGCGAGGACCGGCTGCTCGCCGCCGCCACCGATGGAGGACCACCGACGTGACCGACCAGCACGGACCGCTCTCGCACCTGAAGGTGCTCGACTTCACCCAGCTCCTCCAGGGTCCGCTGGCGACGCAGATCCTCGCCGACCTCGGCGCCGACGTGATCAAGTTCGAGAAGCCCGGAGGTGAGTGGATGCGCCACTGGGGGATACTCGCCTCTCGGACCCATGGCGAGATGGACTCCTTCCTCGCGTTCAACCGCAACAAGCGGTCGGTCGCGGTCGACCTCAAGGACCCCGCGGCCGTCGCCGCGATCCTGCGGCTGGCCGAAGACGCCGACGTCGTCGTCGAGAACTTCCGCCCCGGCGTGATGGACCGTCTCGGACTTGGCTACGACGCCTTCGCGGCGCGCAACCCCGAGCTGGTCTACGCCAGCTCCAGCGGCTACGGCCAGAGCGGCCCGTACGCCGGCCGCCCCGGGCAGGACCTGCTCGCGCAGGCGATGACCGGCGCGCTGACGTTGACCGGCCGCCGCGACGACCCGCCGCTGGCATGCGGGATCGGGATCGCCGACGAGTACACCGGCATGCACCTCGTGACCGCGATCCTCGCCGCGCTCTGCAATCGCGACGCCGGCGGCGGCGGGCAGCGCGTCGCCGTCGACCTCTTCTCCTGCACCGTCGCCGCGCAGCAGCAGGAGCTGACCGTCCACCTCAACCGCGACGAGCCGCTGCAGCGCGCGGCCGGCAACGTCGGCCACGTCGGCGGCACGGCGCCGTTCGGGATCTACGGCACCGCCGACGGTCACCTCGCGCTCGCGATGATGGCGCTGCCGCGACTGGGGCAGATCCTCGGCGTCGCGTGGCTCGACGAGTTCGACTCCGACGAGCTGGCCTTCCGCGAGCGCGACCGCGTCCACGCGCTGCTCGACGCGCACTTCGGGACCGACACGACCGCGCGCTGGCTGGAGCTGCTCGACGCGCACGACGTCTGGTGCGCGCCTGTGCAGGACCACGACCAGCTCGAACGCGACCCGCAGCTCGCGCACGCCGGGCTGCTGTGGGAGGTGCCGGTCGGCGATGACCCGGAGGCGACCTTCCGCACCGTCGGCTCGCCGTTCTCGTTCTCCAAGACGCCGCCGCGGCTGCGGCGCGGGGTGCCGCGCGCGGGGCAGGACACCGCCGCGGTGCTGGGAGCGCTGGAGCCGGCCTGATGCGCGCGATCGGCTGGGACCACCCGCGTTGCGCCGAGCCGATGCTCGCCGCCTCCGCCGCCTGGCACGAGCTGACCGGCGTCACGGTCGCCTGGGAGTTCCGGCCGCTGGCCGCCTTCAACGACCAGCCGCTGCACGAGCTGGCGCCCGACTACGACCTGCTCGTGATCGACCATCCGGCGATCGCCGAGGCGGTCGAGCACGGCGCGCTGCGCCCGCTGGAGGAGCTGCTGCCGGCCGAGCGCGTGCTGCGGCTGACGCAGGAGGCGGTCGGGCCCAGCGGCGCCAGCTACCGCTGGGACGGCGCGACGTGGGCGCTGGCGGTCGACGCCGCCTGTCACGTCAGCGCCCGCCGCCCGCGGCTGCTGGAGCAGCTGGGGGAGGAGGAGCCGTCGACGTGGCCGCAGGTGCTCGACCTCGCCCGGCGCCACCCCGGCCTCGTCGCGCTGCCGCTGCTGCCGGCCGACGCGCTCTGCGCGCTGCTGTCGATCGCCGCGACGCACGGACGGGCGCCGACGCTCGCCGATCCGGCACCGCAGGCGGCGATCGAGCTGCTCGCCGAATTGACGCCGCTGCTGCATCCGGCGTCGTGGAGCTGCGCCCCGCCGCGGCTGCTGGCGCGGATGGCGGGCGGCGAGCCGATCGCCTACGTCCCGTTGACCTTCGGCTACAGCGGCCTCGCCGGCGATCACCTGCGCTACGGCGACGTGCCCGCCGGACCGGGCGGACTGCGCATGCCGATCCTCGGCGGCGCCGGCCTCGCCGTCTCGGCGACGAGCAGGGACGCCGGCCTCGCCGCCGGCTTCGCCGCGTGGCTGTGCGACGAGCCGGTCCAGCGCGAGCTGGTGCTCGGTCACGGCGGCCAGCCGGCGCACGCCGCCGTGTGGGGCGATCCGGCGCGGCCGGGTCCGGCCGCCGGCTTCCTGCGCGACACGCGCGGGAGCATGGTGGCGGCGTTCGCGCGGCCGGCGCATCCGGCGTGGCCGGCCTTCCACCATGACGCCGGCGTCGCGCTCGCCGGCGCGCTGGCGGCAGGCGAGCCGCCGGCCGCGGTGGCGCGGCGGCTGCGGACGTTGGCGCAGCCGC
>NZ_JAWSTH010000198.1:0-3234 GCF_033542075.1 Conexibacter stalactiti | reverse complement strand
ACTTCGAAGGCGCCCGCCGCGGCTGCCGCGCCAGCCGCCGGCGCTCCGGCCGCCGCGGCGCCGGCCGCCGCCGGCAAGCCGACGGCGAAGGTCAAGGACCGCCGCCTGCGCTACGGCCAGCCGGTCGTCGTGCGCGGCCGCATCGCGGCCGGCTCGGCCGCGAAGGTCGTGCTCGAATACGCGCCGTCGGGCCGTCGCTGGCGCGCTGTCGAGCGCGCCGCCGTGCGCCCGGACGGCCGCTACCGGATCGCCGCCGAGCTGCGCGCGACCGGCAGGGTCCGCGTCGTCTCGCAGACGGCCAGCGCCGTCGCCGCCGCCGGCGCGCAGGCCAGCCGCGCCCACCGCGTCGCGGTCGCCGGCGAGCTTGCCGTCAAGCGCCGCAGCCACGACGCCGCCGCCGGCAGCGCCGTGAAGGTCCGCGGCGTGCTGTTCCCGCGCAAGCGCGGCCATCGCGTCACCGTCGAGGGTCGCATCGGCGGCCGCTGGCATGCCGTCGGCCACGCGCTCACGCGCCGCGACGGCCACTTCGCCGCGCGCGTCGTCGCCAGCCGCCTCGGCAGCACGCCGCTGCGCGTCCGCTCGGCCGGCACGAAGACCAACCTCGCGACGCGCGCGAAGGCCGGCGCGGTGAAGGGCTACCGCGCGAGTCTCGCGTCGTGGTACGGCATCTACGGCGGTCCGCTCGCCTGCGGCGGCACGCTCGGCTACTCGCAGCTCGGCGTCGCGCACAAGTCGCTGCCGTGCGGCACGAAGGTCACGATCAGATACGGCGGCCGCAAGGTCACCGTCCCGGTGATCGACCGCGGCCCGTACGTCGGCGCCCGCGAATGGGACCTGACCGGCGCGACCGCTCGCGCGCTCGGGTTCGACGGCGTCGGCACCGTCTGGACGACGGTCTAGCTCGCGAGCAGCGGAGGGTTTTCCACCGATGCGGTGGGAAACCCTCCGCTCCTCCCGCCGGCCGGTGGCGTAGCATTCGCCGGGATGGGAACAGACGTTCGAGTCAAGCGCGTCATCGCCCACCTCGACTGCGACGCCTTCTACGCCTCCGTCGAGCTGCTGAGACGGCCCGAGCTGCGCGGCAAGGCGGTGATCGTCGCGCACGACGGGCCGCGCTCGGTCGTCACGACCGCCTCCTACGAGGCGCGCAGATACGGCGTCGGCTCCGCGATGCCGCTCTCGCGCGCTCGCCGCATGTGCCCGCACGCGATCCTCGTGCCGCCGAACTTCGAGGCCTACCGCGCGACCTCGAAGGCGCTGTGGGAGATCATCGGCGCGCGGCTCGGCAGGCTCCAGCACCTCGGCCTCGACGAGGCCTACGCCGACCTGACCGGCGTCGAGAAGCCGGTCCGCGTGCTGCGCGAGCTGGTCGAGAAGGTGAGAGCGGAGACCGGCATCACCGTCTCCGTCGGGCTCGGCCCGTCGCGTCTGATCGCGAAGATCTGCTCCGACCTCGGCAAGCCGGCCGGCTTCGTCGCGATGGGCCGCGAGGAGGCGGCGGAGCGGTTCGCCTCTGTCTCGCCGAAGCTGCTCCCGGGGATCGGGCCCAAGAGCGTCGAGCGCCTGCGGGAGCTGGGGATCGAGACGATCGGCCAGTTGCAGAACACGCCGGAGGAGACGCTCGCCGCCCGCTTCGGCGTCAACCACGGCCGCGACCTGCTGCGGCGCGCGCACTTCCACGACGACTCGCCGGTCGAGACCGACCGCGTGCTGAAGTCGCGCTCCAACGAGCGCACCTTCGACGAGGACGTCGACTCGCTGGAGGAGCTGGAGCAGGTGCTGCGCCGGCTCGCGCGCGAGCTGTGCGAGGGCTTGGAGAGACGCGGCAAGCGCGGCCGCAACGTCGCGATCAAGGTCCGCCTCGACGACTGGACGACGGTCACGCGGGCGCGCACGATCGACACGTTCACGCACGACGCCGCGCTCGTCACCGAGATCGCGCTGGAGTTGCTGCGCGCGTACGCGCCGCCGCGGCCGGTGCGGCTGCTCGGCGTGCGCGTCGCCTCCTTCGAGGAGGAAGGCGGCGGGACGCCGTCGCCGGTCGCCCCGCCGCGCAACGCGGCGCAGCTGGCGCTGCCGCTGTAGGGGCGGCGCGCCGCGCGTTCGCGGCTGGCCAGCGGCGGGCGGCAGCCGCTCGCCGCCCGCGCCGCTCAGCGCAGCGCGCGCTTGGCCGCGGCGACCGTGAAGGTGATGCTCTGCCGGGTGGTCCCGCCGGCGACCGTGAGGCGGTAGCTGCCGGCGGGCAGCCGCGCGCGCGAGATCAGCGCGATCGTGCGCGGGATGCCTCTGCCGCGTCTGCCGCGGGGACTCCCTACCGGTGTTCGGCAGGGAAGAGGTGCGCTTGAGCGGGCGGCGGCGGTGGACGCGCGCGCCGCGATGCCCTGCGCGTTGTCGCGCCCGGCGCGGTTAGCCTTGCGCCGATGAGCGAGGGGTTCCGGGAGCGGCGCGATGCGATCCGCGTGCGGATGGGCGGCGCCGAGCGGATCGAGCGGCTGCACGCGCGCGGCGAGCTGACGGTGCGGGAGCACATCGACGGGCTGCTCGACGCGGGCTCCTTCGAGGAGCAGGGGACGTTCGTCGTCTCGGCCAACCCCGCCGATCGCGACAGCACGCCCGGCGACGGCAAGATCGGCGGCCACGGCACGATCGACGGCCGGCCGGTGACGGTCGCCGGCGACGACATCACCGTCAAGCGCGGCAGCTCGTCGGTGATGGGCTCCAAGCGGCTGACGAAGCTGTTCGCGCACGCCGGCCGCTGCGGCCACCCGATCGTCTACTTCGGCGCGACCGGCGGCGCGCGCATCCCCGACACGCTCGGCTCGGCCGGCTTCAGCCAGGTCGGCCCCGGCACGCAGCTGTTCCGCCGCTCGCGCGGCGTCCCGATGGCGACCGTGATCGTCGGCGACTCGTTCGGCGGCTCCTCGTTCTTCGCCGCCGCCTCCGACCTCGTCGTGCAGCTGCGCGGGACCTGCCTGGCGGTCACCTCGCCGCTGGTCGTCGAGGTCGCGACGGGGGAGAGACCGTTGATGGAGGAGCTGGGCGGCGCCGACGTGCACGCGAAGGTCACCGGCCAGGCCGACCTCGCCGTCGACACGCCGGCGGAGGCGTACGCGGTCGTGCGGCGCTTCCTCGCGCTGCTGCCGGCGCATCAGGGGGAGCGCGCCGCGCGCCGGCTGCCGGACGCCGCGGCCGGCGACGGCGCGGCCGGCGACGGTGCGCGCGGCTGGCTCGCGC
>NZ_JAWSTH010000197.1:0-3265 GCF_033542075.1 Conexibacter stalactiti | reverse complement strand
ACGACCCGACTTGACCGGCGTCGCGTCCGGCTGGGGCGTGGCGCCGGGCGGCGGCCCAGGCGGCTGGGGCGCCGGCGGCGTCGGTGCGGGCGGTGTCGGGCGCAGCCGCTCCGGCACGATCGGCTGCTGGCTCGGCGGGCTGCCGGCGCAGCCCGCGCCCGGCACCGCCTCGACGCAGACGTCGACGCTGTTGGAGGCGATCGCGGCCGGCCGGCCGCTCGGGGCGAGCCCGCCCGCCCGCGCCTTCAGCCGCTGCCAGCCGGGCACGGCGAACGTCACCGTCGCGCGGCCGTCGGCGTCGCTGGCGGCGGTGGCGACCACCCCCGCCGCCGGCTGCCCGCCGGCGTCGACCGCCGTGACGAGCGCCCCGGCGTAGGGCGGGCCGCTCGTCTGGTCGCTCTCGGTGCTCGATCTCGTCGCGGTGACCGTCACCGTCAGCGGCTGGCCGAGCGCGACGGTCGCCGGCACGTTCGCGCCCGCCGGGCCGTCGAGCCACAGGAACGGCCGCGCGCTGAAGGCGTCGTTGACCCACAGCACCTCGTCGCCGCCGCGGACCTGGAACTGGCAGCCGCCGACGGGCGTGAAGACGCGGTTGACGAGGATCCCCCACCAGTGGTCGCCGCCGTCCCGCTCGGCCCCGAAGCGGGTGATGAAGTAGTCGTCGAAGCCGGGCGTCCAGGTGCCGTCGAAGCCGTGCCCGAGCGACTCGATCGCATCGACGGCGGCGGCGGTCGCGGTCGGTCCGGGGGCCGGGTTGGCGCCGAGGTTGGTCCCGTCGCAGCGGCGCGCCGCTCTGTCGGAGGCCGCCTGCAGCGTGCGGCCGTCGGTCCGCACGACGCGGTCGAAGAGGGTGCCGGCGACGCCTTCGACGCGGACGCGCACGTCGGCTGGTGCGGCGAGCGCGGGCACGGCGGTGCCGGCGACGATCGGAAGCGTGAGCGCGACGGCAAGCGTCGCATGGGGGATGCGCATCTCGGCCCCTTTCCACGAGGGCGTTCGACGTGTCGGATCGGCGGCAGGTCTCCTGGCTTCCGAGCTGACCCGTCGCGCCTTCCCAGGCGGTTGCCCAGTGGCTGCGTCGTCGCGTGCGACGGGCGGTCCTCGGTCACAGTGGCGGGCCCGCGCCGGTCTTGCACCGGCTTCCCGAACCGCCCATCCCGAATATGTGGCGCGGCAGCCTAGCGCAGCCCAGACCGGCACGCGCCCGGCTCGACCCACGCGGCACCCGATCGGCGTCGCCGGCTTGACGGGCGCGCTAGCGTTCTCGGCGCTCACGAAAGCGGGGAACTCCGGTGTGAATCCGGGGCTGTCGCGCAGCGGTGTGGGTGACGATCGGATCGCAGGTCCACTGAGCCGGAAGACGGCTTGGGAAGGAGATCCGAGAGGTCGAACCCGAGCCCGAAGACCCGGTGAGCAGAACATCCGCCTCGCGATCAAGGCGGCTTCTCTCACGCGTCTTCGACCCGTGCGTGTCGCCGCCCTCAGGACAGGAGCATCGACATGCAACGAAGGGTCCGCGGACCCCGCGTCGCGGCGTGCCTCGCGGCCGCCGCGCTGACGTTCGCGTGCGCCGTCACGGCCGCGCTGAGCAGCGCTGCCCCGGCGCGCGCCGCAAGCGACACCGAGGTCGCCGCCGCCGTGCAGCGCGCGGTCGCGTGGCTGCACGGGCGCCAGCACGCCGACGGCTCCTTCGGCGTCAACAGCGGCCTCGACCCGGCGTGGGCGCTGCTGGGGATCGCGGGCGCCGGCGTCCACCCGGCCGACCTGCGGCACGTCCCCGCCGGCGGCGGCGCGGCCGGCCCCAGCGCCCAGGACGGCCAGCTGCAGGTCTGGACCGTCAACGACCCGGCCGACTGGTGGGCCTTCACCGACGAGCAGGCGACCGACTGGGAGCGGGCGATCCTGCAGGCGCACGCAGCCGGCCTGCACGCGACGCGGCTGTCGCCGCAGCGCAACATGCTCGCCGGCCTCGCGGCCTGGTACCGCGACGGCTGGTTCACGTCGCAGACGTCGGTCCTCAACCACACGATCTTCGGGCTGCTGGCGCTGTCGGCGCTGCCGGTCCCCGACGCCTTGCGCGAGCGGACCGCCCGCGTCGTCGAGCGCAACCAGCACGACGACGGCGGCTACACGAGCTACCCCGCGACCGACCCGGCGACGAGAGCCGGCCGCAGCGACGTCGACTCGACCGGCGCGGCGATCGGCGCGCTCTGCGCCGCCGGCCGCACGCCCGCCGACAGCTCGGTCGCGGGCGGGATCTCCTTTCTGCGCACGACCCGCGCTCAGGGAGGCGCGATCGGCAACGTCAACTCGACCAGTTGGGCGCTCGACGGGCTCGGCGAGTGCGGCATCCGCCGCGGCGCCGCCGGCTGGACCGCGGAGGACGAGAAGACCGTCGACTGGCTGCTCGCGGCGCAGGCGACGAGCGGCCCGGACGCCGGCGCCTGGACGGTCAACGGCAGCGCCAACGAGTACGCGACCGCGGACGCGCTGCGGGCGCTGAGCGCCGCGGCGTTCGTCGTCGGCGCGCCGCCGCGGGCGAACCCGGCCGATCCGCGGCTGCGGCCGGTGCCGGACGACGCCGACGGCACGGTCGTGCCGGTCGCGCTGGTCGTCGACCCCGGTCACGGCGACGCCCGCCTGTGCGCGACCGACGCGCCGGTCGGGGCGACGGTCGCGCAGCTGCTGGAGGCCGCGCGGCTCAGCTCGCGCCCGGCCGGCTGCATCGCGTCGCTGACCTTCTCCGGCGGCCTGCTGAAGCAGCTCGACGGGATCGGCGTGACCGGCGCGGGCGGCTGGAGAGCGTCGCTGCACGGTGGCGCCGAGAGCGCCGCCGGGCCGCAGCGGGTCGGCTTCGGCGACATCGTCGCGGTGCGGCTGGAGGACCACTCGCCGCTCCAGTTCGACGTCTCCGCGATCGCCTTCGGCGCACAGCCGGAGGGCTTCCTCGGCGCGCCGCGGGCGGCGACGCTGCGCAACGTCGGCGACGTGCCGGTGCGGGTCGCGGCGCTGCGCGTCGGCGGCGAGCACGCGGGTGACTTCGTGCTCAGCACGCAGGAGTGCGTCGGCGAGACGCTCGCGCCGGGCGAGCAGTGCGGCGTGCGGCTGCGCTTCGGGCCGGGCGCGGGCGGCGAGCGGCGCGCGCTGCTGAGCGCACGGCTCGACGGCTTCGACTGGCGCCCGCAGCTGGCGCTGTCGGGAACGGGCGGGCCGCTGCCGAGCGGACCGCCCGGCGGCGCGGGGGGCATCGGCGCTGCGGGCGCCG
>NZ_JAWSTH010000196.1:0-3446 GCF_033542075.1 Conexibacter stalactiti | reverse complement strand
CTCGAAGTCCTCCGCGACCACCCGCTCACGACCCGCCGCTACTACCGCCGCATCGACTACTGACGCAGTCGCCGCGCGGGGGCTCCCAGCTTCCGCACGGCAGTCAACCGCAGCGGCCGGTGGCGCCGGTCCGCACGTTCAGCAACCCGCTGACGCGCAGATCGCGCAGCACGGGCCTCGGCGCGCGGCGGCGCCAGTAGGCGCAGCTGCCGATCCCGCCGCCCTGCGTGCCGACGACGCGGAAGGCGGTCCCGCCCCGTCTCGGCCGCTTCAGCAGCGCGCCGGAGAAGCCCTCGCCGGTCACGTCGGCCCACGCGAAGCGCGGGTTGCGCGTCGAGACGCGGGCGCCGTGGTAGCGGCAGGCGCCGGCCGGGCTGCGGCAGACGTCGAGCGCCAGCCGCTTGATCGCGGCGGCCTCCTTCGGCGTCGGCCGCCGCGCCGCCTCGGCCGCGGCGGCGCTCAGCAGCGACAGCCCGACGACCAGCGCGAGCGCGACCAGCATTCCGTTGCGTGCACGACCCACGGCGCGCAAGCATCACGGCGCGGCGGCCGGCGCGCAACCGGCGCGTCCGCGGGCCGACATCGGAGCGCGGCCGATCGCGCCCCGCGCCGTGCCGCCTCCTTCACCAACCGTTCATCTTCCGCGCCTACGCTGCCGCCGGTGAAGGTGATGGTCGTCGATGACGAGCCGGCGATGCGGGAGGCGCTCGAACTCGCGCTGCGGCTCGACGGGTTCGAGGTCGAGCTGGCCAGCGACGGGCGCGACGCGATCCGGCAGCTGCCGAGCGTGCGCCCCGACGTGGTGCTGCTCGACGTGCTGATGCCGGAGCTGGACGGGATCGAGGTCTGCCGGCGGATGCGCGATGCGGGCGACCGCACGCCCGTCCTCCTGCTCACCGCTCGCGACGCGGTGCCCGATCGTGTCGCCGGGCTGGAGGCCGGCGCCGACGACTACCTCTCGAAGCCGTTCGCGCTGCCGGAGCTGCTCGCGCGGCTGCGCGCGCTGCTGCGGCGGACGGGCTGGGCGAGCGACGGCGAAACGCTGCGCTTCGACGACCTCGAACTCGACCCCGGCGCCTGCGAGGCCCATCGCGGCGGCCGCGCGCTGGAGCTGACACGGACCGAGTTCCTGCTGTTGGAGCTGTTCCTGCGCAACCCGCGGCAGGTGCTGACGCGCTCGCTGATCGTCGAGCACGTATGGGGCTACGACTTCGGCCCGACCTCCAACTCGATCGAGGTCTACGTCGGCTACCTGCGGCGCAAGACCGAGGCCGGCGGCGGCGCACGGCTGCTGCACACGGTGCGCGGCGTCGGCTACGTGCTGCGGCAGGCGAGATGAGCTTCCGCACGCGCGTCGTCGTGCTCGTCGCCGCCGCCGTCGCGGCGGCGATCGTCGCGGCGGCCGCGCTCGTCTACGTGACGATGCGCAACGAGCTGTACGGCAACCTCGACGACCGGCTGAAGACGCAGGCGCCGCGCGCCTTCTTCGTCTCGGCCAGAAGAGCGCTCGGCGTCACCGACGGCAGATTCACGATGAAGGTGCTGCGCAGAGACGGCGACGTGTCGTTCGGCGCGGTCGAGCGGGCGCGGCCCCCGGGCGGGTCGGACTCTGCCGACGGCCCGATCAGACGGACGCAGATCGTCGTCCCCGGCGCGCTCGGCGCCTCCGACACGGTCGCGCAGCTGCTGACGCCGGAGGGCGACGTGCTCGGCGCGGTCGACGGCAGAACGCTGCTGCCGACGACCGCGCGGATGAGAGCGGTCGCGGCCGGCGAGGCCGACGCCTTCTTCTCCGACGCCTCGGTCAACGGCGTCGACGTGCGGATGCTGACGGTCGCCGCGCCCGACGGCTCGGCGCTGACGGTCGCCGAGCCGCGCGAGGAGGTCGACGGCGCGCTGCGGCGGCTGCTGGCGATCCTGCTCGGCGTCAGCGGCAGCGGCGTCGCCGTCGCGGCCGGCCTCGGCGTGCTCGTCTCGCGCCGGGTGCTGAAGCCGGTCGAGCGCCTGACGGGCGCGACCGAGCACGTCGCCGCGACGCAGGACCTCAGCCGCCGGATCGACGTCAGCGGCAATGACGAGCTGGCGCGGATGGCGCGCAGCTTCAACACGATGCTCGCCGCGCTCGACGGCGCGCGCGCCGCGCAGCGGCAGCTCGTCGCCGACGCCTCGCACGAGCTGCGCACACCGCTGACGGCGGTGCGAACCTCGATCGAGGCGCTCGCCGGCGCGCCCGACCTGCCGGCCGCCGAGCGCGCCAGAGTGCTCGCCGCCGCGCAGGTCCAGCTGGAGGACCTCAGCACGCTGATCGGCGACCTCGTCGACCTCGCGCGGCCGGCGGCGCCGGCCGAGGAGCTGGAGGCGGTGCGGCTCGACCTGCTCGTCTCCGAGGCGGTGCAGCGCGCGCGCCGTCACGCGCCGGGGGCCGACTTCCGGCTCGACGTCGAGGAGTCACTCGTGCAGGCCGTGCCGGGGCGATTGCACCGCGCCGTCGGCAACCTGCTCGACAACGCGGTCAAGCACGGCGGCGCTGACGGCGTCGTCGAGGTGTGCGTACGCGGAGGCGAGGTGAGCGTGCGCGACCACGGTCCCGGGATCGCGGCGGAGGACCTGCCGCACGTCTTCGACCGCTTCTACCGCTCCCGCCGTGCCCGCGGCCTGCCCGGCGCCGGGCTCGGCCTCGCGATCGTGCGGCAGGTGGCGGAGGCGCATGGCGGCGTCGTGCGCGCGCAGACGGTCGCGGGCGGCGGCGCCCGCCTCGTCCTTTCACTGCCCTCCTAAGTCGCTCTCACCAACCGTTCACGGACGGCTGGCTCGATGTGGTCATGACCAGTCGAACCGGAGGAGATCCGACCGTGACCAGACCATTCCGCCGCCTCGTCCCGCTGCTCGCCGTCGCGCTCGCGGCGGTGACCTTCGCCGCCTGCGGCAGCAGTTCGCCATCCTCGACGAACGCCGGCGACAGCGACGAGGAGACGCGACTCGCGTTCGAGGACTGCCTGCGCGACGAGGGGCTCGACGTGAGATCGGACGGCGACGGCAGATTCGCGATCCGCGCGACCAGCAGACCTGGCGCGGGCGAGGGGATGTCGCGCACCGACAGAGCGATGGACAGCTGCCGCAGAAAGACCGGCTGGGCGCCGAAGCCGCCGAGCGAGGCGCAGCAGCAGGAGATGCGCGAGAGAGGACTCGAGTTCGCGCAGTGCATGCGCGAGCACGGCGTCGACATGGCCGACCCGGCGGCCGACGGCAGAATGATGCTGAGAGTCGAGGAGGGCGAGAGCGCGACCGCCAGACGGGCGCAGGAGGCGTGCGGCGAGCTGATGGGCGGCGGCCCCGGCGGCGCCGCCCCGGCCTCCCCGGGCGAGCCGGCGCAGTGAGAGCGCGGGTCGCCGCCGCCGCCGCGCTGCCGGTCGCCGCCGCGGGTGCGCTCGCGGCGGTGCTGGCCG
>NZ_JAWSTH010000195.1:0-3453 GCF_033542075.1 Conexibacter stalactiti | reverse complement strand
GCGCCGCGGCCCGTGTCGGCCGCGCGGTCGCGCTCTGCCCGCGCCAGCAGCCGCGCGCCGAGCGCCCGCGCGATCGCGTCGGCGTCGAGCGTGCCGTGCGCGGCCAGCAGCGGCGCGCCGCGCTCATCGCGCTTGCCGATCACCGGCGGCGTCGCGCGGCCGCCGTAGAGCGCCTCCTTCACGAGCCGCTCCAGGAACGGCCCCTTCTCCTCCACCACGACGATCTCGTCGAGGCCGGCGGCGAAGTCGCGCACCGCCTCGTCGTCGAGCGGGAAGAGCATCCCGACCTCCAGCAGCCGCAGCGGCGCCGGCATCGCCTCGCCGAAGCCGAGCGCGGTCAGCGCCGCGTGCAGCTCGTGGCGCGCCGAGCCGTGCACGACGACGCCGAGGCGGGCGCCGGGCGCGTCGTGCGTGACGGCGTTGAGGCCGTTGAGGCGCGCGTACTGCTTCGCCAGCTCCAGCCGCGGCGTCAGCGTCCGCTCCAGCTCGACCGACTGCGGCGCGAGCAGGTGGCCGGTCGGCCGGTGGACGTACGGCGCGCCCTCCCATTCCAGCAGCGGCATGCGCGGCTGCACGCGGTCGAGCCCGACGACGGCCGTCGCGCTCGCGTCGGCGACGGCGGTGACGACCTTCAGCGCCGCCCACAGCCCGCTGACGCGGGAGCAGGCGATCGCGTGGCGGCCGAGGTCGAGCGCCTCCTGCACGCTGCCGGGCGCGAGCACCGGCACGTGCAGCGCGGCGAGCAGCTCCTCGGAGGCGCCGGGGACGGTCGAGGACTTGCAGGCGGGGTCGTCGCCGACGAGCGCGAGCACGCCGCCGCGCGGGTCGGTGCCGAGCAGGTTGCCGTGGCGGATCGCGTCGGCGGAGCGGTCGACGCCGGGCGACTTGCCGTACCAGACGCCGAGCACGCCGTCGTAGCGCGGTCGCGGCAGCGTGCCGGCGAGCTGCGAGCCCCAGACGGCGGTCGCGCCCAGCTCCTCGTTGACGGCCGGTCTGTGGACGAGATGGTGCGCGGCGGCGAGCGGGCCGAGCCGCGCGACCTCCTTGTCGAAGCCGCCGAGCGGGGAGCCCTGGTAGCCGGAGACGAGCGTCGCGCTGCGCAGCCCGGCGCGCGTGTCGGCGCGGTGCTGGTCCAGCAGCAGCCGCACGAGCGCCTGCACACCGGAGAGCAGGACACGGCCCTCGGCCAGCTCGTAGCGGTCGGCGAGGGTGACGGGACGTGCAGGGGCGTGGATCACTGAAAGACCGCTCATGGTCAATTTCTATACCAAGAGTGGTGTACCCGCAACCCAGCTTTCGTCACTCTCGGTACCGTTCGCCCGATGGAGACCGGCTTCGTCCCCGTCGGCCCGCGCCGCACCTTCGAGAGCGCGGTCGAGCAGATCGCCGATCGCGTGCGGCTCGGCGAGCTGAGCGAGGGCGACCGGCTGCCCTCCGAGCGCCAGCTCGCGGAGGCGCTGCAGATCAGCCGCCCGACGCTGCGCGAGGCGGTCAGAGTGCTCGCTGACGCCGGCGTGCTGATCGTCAGACCGGGCTCGGGCGGCGGCACCTTCGTCGCCTCCGGCTACGTCCCGATCGAGCTGCTGCGCTCGATGTCGGAGGTCCGCCTCGACGAGATCGCCGGGGTGCTGGAGGCGCGGCGGATGCTGGAGCCGCGCGTCGCGCAGCTCGCCGCCGTCAACGCGCGCGAGGAGGACTTCGCGAGACTGCAGGCGATCGTCGACGCGCAGCGGGCGCTGCTGGCCGAGGGCGACGTGCTCGCGCGCGAGGACCGCTTCCTCCAGCTCGACATGCAGTTCCACGTGCGGATCGCGCGCGCGACCGGCAACAGCACGGTCGTCGGGCTGATGCGGACGCTGCTGCGGCGGCTCGAGATCGCGCGCGACAGCGCGCTCCATCAGCCGCCGATCGCCGAGTGGGTGATCGACATCCACGAGCGCACGCTCGCGGCGATCCGCTCGGCCGACCAGGAGCGGATCGAGCTGGTGATGGACGAGCACCTGGCGGCGCTGGAGCGGGCGTGGGAGGACGCGACCGACCGCCAGCTCGTGCGGCCGATCCCCGACTTCCTGCGGCCGGTCGCCAGACGCTCGCGCGCCGCGCGCGATTGAGGCGCGCGCCGCGCCGCCGAGCGCCCCGCGCGCGATGCGGCCGCCTCACAGCCGCGCGGCCGGCACCTGCTGCGTGATGCAGTGCGGGCCGCCGCCGGCCCACGCCAGCGTCAGCGCCGGAACGGCCACGACCTCGCGCTCGGGATGCAGCTCGGCGAGCAGCGCCAGCGCCTGCTCGTCCAGCTCCGGCTGCCCGGCGACCGGCGCGATCACGGCGCCGTTGCAGAGGTAGTGGTTCATGTACGAGAGCGCGAACGCTCTGCCGTCCAGCTCGGCGCGCGCCAGCCACGGCAGCGAGCGGACGGCGAGGCCGGCGGCCTCCAGTCGCGCCAGGTTCTCCTGGCAGCCGGCGTGGTTGGGATCGCCTTCGGGCAGGTCCTCCAGCAGCACCTCGCCGCTCGGCAGAAAGGCGGCGACGAGGTCGACGTGGCCGTCGGTCTCGACGTCCTCGACGAGGCCCTGGCCGAGCCAGACGACACGCTCGGCGCCGAGCCGCACGCACAGCTCGCGCGCGATCCCGTCGCGGTCGCGCGCCGGGTTGCGGCTCGGGTGCAGCAGGCACTGCTCCGTGGTCAGCAGCGTGCCGCGGCCGTCGACCGCGATCGAGCCGCCCTCCAGCACGAACGGGCTGCGCTGGTACGGCAGGTCGAGCCGCTCCGCCAGCAGCGCGGTGAGACGGTCGTCGCGGTCGAACGGCCGCATCTTCTCGCCCCAGGCGTTGAAGACGAAGTCGACCGCGGCGCGCGCGCCGTCGTCGCCGGTCACCACGAGCGGGCCGTTGTCGCGCAGCCACGAGTCGTCGATCGGCAGCGCGAGCACCTCGACGTTGTCGGCCGGCACGCGGCTGCGCGCCTCGGCGGCGTCGGCAGGGTCGGCGACGAGCGTCACCGGCTCGAAGGCGGCGATCGCCGCGACCGTCGCGACGTGCTCCCGTTTGGCCTCTTCGAGCAGGTCGCCCCACATGTCGGCGCGCGCCGGCCAGGCGATCAGCGTCCGCTCGTGCGGCTCCCACTCGGCCGGCATCGTCAGCTTCGTCACGGCTCCTCCGTCACGACGAGGGTGGTCAGGTCAGGATCGGAGGCGCCGTGCAGGCGCAGGCCGGCGGCGCGCAGCGACAGCAGCTGGTCGAGCGCGCGCTCGGTGATCGGCTCGCCTGGCAGCAGCGTGGGGATGCCGGGCGGATAGGCGCTGATCGCCTCCGCGCCGAGGCGGCCGACGGCGGCCGCGCGCGGGACCGTCTCGACGGGGCCGAGGAAGGCGTCGCGCGGCGAGCAGCGCGGCCGCTCGGCCGGCGGCGGCGCGGCGAAGGCGGCGGCGGGGATCGGCGCGGCGTCGTCG
This sequence comes from Conexibacter stalactiti, assembly GCF_033542075.1. Taxonomy (NCBI): domain Bacteria; kingdom Bacillati; phylum Actinomycetota; class Thermoleophilia; order Solirubrobacterales; family Conexibacteraceae; genus Conexibacter; species Conexibacter stalactiti. Next base: position 4 of record NZ_JAWSTH010000195.1, on the reverse strand, counting down.
CCGC
>NZ_JAWSTH010000194.1:0-3669 GCF_033542075.1 Conexibacter stalactiti | reverse complement strand
CGGCCGCGCCCGCGCCGCCGCCGCCCGCGCCCAGGCCGGTGAGGCCCGCTCTGCTCGCGCCCGCGCCGCCGAGCGCCGCTCTGCCCGCTGCTGCCGCTGCGACCGGTGCCGCCATGATCGCCTCCTAGACGCCCGCGTCGGTGACGCCGCCGGCCGCCAGCTCCGCGACCGCGCGCCAGACGTCGCCGCCGTTGCGTTGCACGGCGGCGTCGCGCAGCGGCGCGTCGCGCAGCGGGTCGGACGTGTAGCACCAGTACTCGGTCGGCCCGAGGCGCAGCGCGACGCGGCCCTTCCCGCGCGTGCCGTTGACCCAGAACATCTGCGAGTGCGAGCCCTTGACGGTCTTGAGCCGGCCGACGAGCGCGGCCTCCTCGTCGGTCAGCCCGAGCGCCTCCTGGACGAACGCCAGCTCGTCCGGATGCTGGTTGAGCAGCAGCTGCATCGTCGAGTTGCGGATCAGCGCGAGCCCGTGCTCGGTCGCGAAGTCCGACAGCTGCTGGGAGACGACGATCAGGAACAGACCGAGGTGACGGGCGCGGCGCGCGAGGTCGTTGGCGTACTCGCCCGTCTCTCTGCGGCCGACCAGGTGCCACGCCTCGTCGAGCAGCAGCACCGACTTGCCGGCGAACTTCGGCGCGTCAGCCGCGGCCGCCGTGTCGGCGTTGCCGTCGCGGTGGCGCTCGATCGTGCGCGTGATGTACTCGAGGATCGCGAACATGACGGGCTTGAGCACGACGTCCGGGCAGCGGCGCGTGTCGAACACGACGAGCGGGCTGTCGGCCGGGACGGTCGTGTCGCGGTCGAGCAGGTAGGCGTAGGAGCCCTCCCCGCAGAACTCGCCGAGCCGCTCGGCGAGATTGCGCAGGACGGCGGCGACCTCGCCGGCGCCATCACCGCGCTCGTCGTCGGAGCGGCGCAGCAGCTCGTCGCGCAGCAGCGACTCGTGCGGCGCGACGCCGGACAGCGCCGCCTGCGCGTAGACGGCGCGGATCGCCGCGCCCAGCTGCGAGCGCTCCATCGTCGTGAGCCCCTCGTCGCCCATCATCACGCCGTGCAGCGAGACGAGGAAGGCGATCTTCTCCAGGCTCACGTCGCCTGGGTCGTCGACGTCCCACGGGTTGATGCCGTAGGGGCTGTTGTCGGCGCCGATCTCGACCTGGCGCGCACCGGCGACCAGCTCGGTGAGCACGTTGTAGTGGCCGGCGCGGTCGAGCACGAAGCCGCGCGCGCCCTGCGCGATGCAGCGCGCGACGATCACGTTGGCAGCGAGCGTCTTGCCCGAGCCGCTGCGTCCGTTGACGAGCATCGTGTAGTTCGCGTGCGTGCGGTCGTACGGGTCCAGGCGCTCCAGCGTGCGCCCCGGGTCGCTGAACGCGAACGGGATCCCCGACGGCGAGCCGCAGCCGAGGCCGACGAGCGGGACGGTGTCGCCGACGTTGCGCGTCGCGTAGCGGCGCGTGCGGCCGGCCACGTCGCGCCCGAGCGGCAGCGTCGAGGGCCACAGCTCGTACTGCTGGAACTCGCCGCGGTTGATGCGGCAGTCCGACATCGACTCGATCTGCTCGGCGCAGTAGTCGACCGCCTCGCTCAGCTCGGCCAGCTTGGGCTCGGGCCCGGGCACGCGGATCGACTGGTAGATCGAGACGCGGAAGAGCGCCGTGCGGTCGTGACCGGCCATCTCCTGCAGCAGCGCCTCGGACTCGTGCTCCTGCGCGTAGCGGTCGAAGTCGGGCACGCGGCCCTTCGCCTCGGCCGTGCGGTTGACGGCGAACAGGCGCCGGTGGCCGCGCTTGACGCGCTGGCGCTCGGCGCCGCGGTCGAGCGCGTGCACGTAGACGCTGAGCGTGAACGGCTGCCACGTCAGCATCGCGCCCATCAGCCAGCCCATCGTCGTGGCGTCGGCCGTCGTCGCCGCGTAGATCGTCTGCTCGGCGTCGCGGTCGACCTCGACGTGGTGGCGCGAGCGGCCGAAGTCGAGGCTCGACATCGCGATCCGCTCGCGCAGCGCCACCGCCGCGTCGCGCGCCTCCTCGCGCTCGCGCTCGCCGTCCAGCTCGCCCAGCAGCTCGTGCGAGAAGCGCGGCCGGCGGCGATGCGCGTCGGCCGTCGTCGGGTTGAAGCGGCCCCACAGCAGCGCGGCGACCTCCTCGCCGTCGAGGAAGCGGGTCGGCATCGAGAGGCCGTCGAGCTCGGCGCGGACCGCGTCGGCGGCCGCGAGGCTCTCGCGCACCGCGCGGCGATGCTCGCGCAGCTCGCGCTCCAGCGAGGCGACCGGCAGCTTCCAGCCGCCCGGGCGCAGCGCGTTGAGGATCGCGCGGGCCGTGCGTCTTCCGGGGACGTAGGGGACGACGACGTAGGCGTTGAGCGCGACCGCCGCCTGGTCGTCGCAGTGCAGCCGCAGCGACTCCTCCATCGCCGCGTGCAGCCGCCAGCGCGACGCCGTCAGCGGGTCGGCGTGCGGGTCGTTGACGCTCGTCACGTCGCCGCCCCACGCGGCGACCTGCGCGCGCGACTCGGTCAGCACCTGGCCGAGGTCGATCGGTCGCGCCTCGATGTAGAACTGGAGCGTCTGGCCGGCGCGCAACCGCCCGATCACGTGGCAGAACGTCGCGGCGAGGTGGGTGCGCTCGTCGGCCGAGAGGATCAGCGGGTTGGGCGGGATCACGTGCACGATGCGCACGAGCGCGCCCTCGCTCGTGACGACGAGGCCCGAGCGGTCGATGCCCTCGACCGCGAGCAGCTCGCCGGCCTCGGGCAGGCCGCCGACGGCGCCGGGCCGGTCCGTCTGACGGCCGATCATCGCGCCGTCTCCCACAGCTTCGAGAGGTCGGCGGCGTCGGCGAGGCCGAGCTCACCGCGGTCGCGCTCGGGCGCGCGCCGCTCGACGACGCGGTAGCCGTGGACGCCGTCACCGGGGCCGGGCGTGAAACGCCCGTCGCGGCGGCGCCAGCCGAGCGCTGAGCGCGCCAGCACCGCCGGGCTGACCGACGTCAGGTTGCTCAGCACGGAGATGATCGCCGGCAGCGTGCCGAAGTAGATCGCGGAGACGAGCGTCGGCGTCGGCGGCAGCGGGCTGAGGTAGACGCCCCACACGATCCCGAGCCCGAGCCCGGTGAGGGCGGCGATCCACTGCCCGACGCTCAGCTCGGCGATTCTCAGCTTCGCGTCGAGGTGCTTGTACGCGATGTTCATGGTGGTGGTGCTCCTCTCGAGTCGTGGTGGGTCGTCAGCTGCTGGCAGTCGGGGGTGCCGGCGTGCCGGAGCCGGCGGAGGCCGGCGGCGCCGGCGCCGCATCGGCGAGCGCGGCGAGCCGCGTCTCCGGCGTCGCGGCGCCGACGGTCACGAACGCCTCGCGCGTCCCGGCGCCGAGGGCAGGGCCGGCGGAGGCGTGCGCCATCCGCTCGATCACGAGCGCGTCGCCGGTTCCGCCGAGCTGGCCGCCGCCGTCGCTGCCGATCGCGCGCCGGACCGGTCCGCCGTAGGTTCCGCCGGCGGCGACGTCGAGGCGCGCGAGCGCCGAGCGCGTCTGGTCGACGCTCGGCGGGCTGGAGCGGCGCATCTCCTGCGTCTTCTCGTGGGCGGTCTTGGCGGCGGCGTGGTCACGGCCGGCGGTGGGCAGGCCGTCACGGCCGACGCTGCGGCCGGCGGGCCGGCCGCCGGCCGGCGACG
>NZ_JAWSTH010000193.1:0-3993 GCF_033542075.1 Conexibacter stalactiti | reverse complement strand
GGCGCACGACGCTGTCGGTCGTGCTGCCGGCGCGCGCGGAGGGGCTGCCCGCGCGGCGCTCGCCGCCGGCGTGGCTGCGCCGCGCGCCGTGGCTGCGGGGGCAGGGGGTGCCGTTGCTGATCCTCGTGCTGGAAGTCACGGAGGCGCTGCTCGCCGCCGGCAAGCCGGAGGAGTGGTACGGCCCCGCGTCAGTGCCGGTGCGGCTGGCCGGAGCGGTCGCGCTCGCGCTCGCGTTCGTCCCGCGGCGGCGCTGGCCGCTGCTGACGGTCGTGCTGGTGGTCGCGATCTGCGCAGTGCGCACTGTGGTGCTCGGCGACGCCTTCGGCCTCAACGCGCCGCTGTACGTGACCGCCTTCATCGCCGGCGCCTACGTGCAGCCGCTGTGGCTGGCGGCGGTCGCGGGCATCGGCGGCGTCGTCGGCGGCGGCCTGCTGACGGTGCTGCTCGCGTTCGACTGGAACTGGGCGATGTACCCGCCGAGCATCATGCTGTTCTTCGCCACGATGGTCGTGGCGGCATGGGCGACCGGGGTCGGCGGACGGCGGCGCCTGGCCGAGGTCGACGAGCTGCGTGCGCTGAGCGCCGCCGAGGAGCGGCGCCAGGCGGCCGTCATACGGCGGGCGGTCGAGGCGGAGCGGCTGCGCGTCGCGCGCGAGCTGCACGACCTCGTCGGCCACGGGCTGACGTCGATCACGCTGCAGTGCGCGGTCGCCGACCAGCTGCTCGACACGCGCCCGGTGGCGGCCGCGACGGCGATCGCGGCGGTCGAGGAGGTCGCCGGCGAGGTGCTCGGGGAGCTTGACCAGCTGCTCGCCGCGCTCGACGGCGCCGGCGAGGCGGAGGCGCCGCGACTGATGCGGCTGACGGAGCTGGCGCGGCGCGCCGAGGCGCACGGGCTCGACGTGCGGCTGGAGCTGGTCGGCGACGTCGCCGCCGTCCCGCCGGGCCACGCCGGCGCGGCCTACCGGATCGTGCAGGAGGCGCTCACGAACGCGCGCAAGCACGGCGGCGCGGTCGTCGTGCGCGCCCGCGTCGCGGCCGAGCAGGGGCGCCTGACGATCGAGGTTCGCAACGCGATCGCCGCCCGCCACGAGCCGCACCGCCCGATCCCGGCGCGCGACGGCGGCCTCGGGATCGCCGGCATGCGCGAGCGCGTGCGCGTCTACGACGGCTGGCTGATCGCCGGCCACGACGGCGACGGCGAGTGGGTCGTACGAGCGGAGCTGCCGTGCGAGATCGCGTGAGCGGTCGCGCTCAGGCGATCTCGCTGTTGCCGAGCTCTACGAGTCCGGACTCGTAGGCGGCGACGACGATCTGCGTGCGGTTGCGCAGCGCGAGCTTCGACAGGATCGCCGTCACGTGCGTCTTGACGGTGCCCTCGCCGAGGAACAGCTGGGCAGCGATCTCGGCGTTCGTCATCCCGCGCGCGACCAGCCGCGCGACGTCCAGCTCGCGCGGGGTCAGCTCGGCGAGCCGGTCGGTCAGGCCCGGGTCGGGCGTCGGGCGGTGCACGTAGTGCTCGATCAGCTGGCGCGTGACGGCGGGCGACAGCAGCGCGTCGCCGGCCGCGACGGTCCGCACGGCGCCGACGAGCGAGTCGGGCGCGGTGTCCTTCAGCAGGAAGCCGGCGGCGCCGGCGCGCAGCGCCTCGTGGACGTACTCGTCGAGGTGGAAGGTCGTGACGACGAGCACGCGCACCGACGGCATCCGCTGCTGCAGGCGGCGGGTCGCCTCGATCCCGTCGACGCCCGGCATGCGGATGTCCATCACGGCGACGTCGGGGCCCGTTCTGATGATCTGCTCGACCGCGTCGGCGCCGTCGGCGGCCTCGCCGACGACGCGGATGCCGGGATCGGCCTCGAGGATCATCTTCATGCCGCCGCGGACGAGCGCCATGTCGTCTGCGACAACGACTCGGATCATCTGACGATCGTCCCCGATCGCGCGGCGCCGCGCAATGGGACGAAAGTGATAGAGGGTCAGGCGACCTCGGCGGCCGGCTCGCGCAGCGGCCGCAGCGCGTCCTGCACGCGCGCCAGCTCGTCGAGGATCGCGGTCGCGGACTGCTCCATCAGCTCGTTCGGCTGGAAGCGGCCGTCCTCGTCGATCAGCCTGGCGGCGAACGGGATCGTGACGGCGTCGGGGATCGGCGTCAGCCGCAGCGCGACGAGCACGTGCTTGATCGCGGTCGCGGCGCGCAGGCCGGCGGAGATGCCGCCGTAGCTGACGAGCGCGACCGGCTTGTGCTGCCACTCGACGTGGAGGTAGTCGAGCGCGTTCTTCAGCGGCGCGGTGAAGGAGTGGTTGTACTCCGGCATCACGATCACGAAGGCGTCGGCGGCGGCGACCCGCTCGGCCCACGCGATCGTGTGGGCGTGCTCGTAGCGCTGCAGGCGCGGATGGTTGGGCTCATCCATCAGCGGCAGGGCGATCTCTGCGAGGTCGGCGACGTCCAGCTCCCAGCCGCCGTGGTCGGCGGCATGGTCGCGGAACCACTCGGCGACGGGGAGGCCGACGCGGCCGGGACGGGTCGAGGCGATCACGATCATCAGTCGGGGCATGCGACCCAGCTTAGAAGGGTGTCGAACAACGCCTGGGATGTGGCGCGTGCGCGCCGCGGCGCGAGGCGCGGCGTGCGGCGGTCGCCTCAGGTGCGGCGCAGCGCGCGGTACTCGTCGAGCGAGGTCGCGTCGCGCTCTCTGGCGGCGTCGACCGGCGCGAGGTCGAAGTCGTGAGCGCCGTCGGCGCACCAGAAGGCCGGGTGGCTGCGCAGCCAGCGGCGCGCGTCGCGGCGGCCGGCGGCGATCAGCGCGTCGACGTAGGCGCGGTCGAAGAAGAGGAACGACAGCAGGTCGCCGCCGGCGTCGGTGCGGCCGCGCAGCAGGCGCCCGAGCATCAGCAGGTCAGGATGCTTGACCGCCTTCAGGCCGCCGTAGCGCTGCTCGAAGACCGTCATCGCCAGCTGGCCCAGCTCGCGCCGCCGGCGCGGCGTCACCATCGCGTACGCGATCTTGCGATACGGACGCCGCCCGCGCGCCTCGCGGTAGGCGCGCGCGGAGGGGATCGTGCCGACGCGATGGTCCTCGACGAAGAAGGAGTTGATCGCGACCAGCCGCTGCATGTCGTCGGCGACCTGGTCGACGAGCAGGCCGTCGAGCATGTTCGCGAGCACGTCGACGAGGTGCGGGGGCGGCTCGACGGGCGCGACCGGCGGCGCCGCCAGCGGCTCGAAGCCGATCACGATCACGTGGTCGGCGCCCAGCTCGACGGCCGGCTTGATCGGCGAGTTGAGCCGCGTCGCGCCGTCGGTGTAGAAGCCCTGGGCCGGCTCCGGCGTCGTGATCTCGACAGCCGGGAAGACGAGCGGGATCGCGGCGGAGGCGCGCACGTGCTCGTCGGCGAGCCGCACCGGCATGAACGGCAGCTCCTCGCTGACGGGCAGTCTGCGCGGCGTCGCCGCCTCGACGAAGCCGACCGGCCGTCCGGTCGCCAGCTGCGTCGCGACGACGCAGACGGCGTCGAGCAGGCCGCCGTCGACGTTGCGGTGCAGCGCCTCCCAGTCCATGTGGCGGTCGAGGTAGCGCCGCAGCGGCCGCGGGTCCAGCAGCGAGCCGCGCCGGATCCCCGGCAGCGAGAGCGCGTCGCCGACCAGTCGCCCGAGGTTGAGCGGCAGCCGCGGCGACAGCAGCGGGGCGATCACGTCGCTGCGCTCCAGCCCGCGCCAGCGCTCGATCGCCAGCTCGACCTGCGCGGCGACCGGCAGGTGCGCGAGCGACCCCAGCAGCGCCGCATTGATCGCGCCGACGCTGGTGCCGCACAGCAGCGTCACCTGCTCGCCGCGCCGCTCCAGCTCCGGCAGCAGGATCGAGAGCGCGCCGACTTCGTACGCGCCGCGCGCGCCGCCGCCCGGCAGCACGAGCGCGACGCGTCTCATGCCCGCGCGCGCACCTGGCCTGCGTGGCGGGCGGCGGCCGTCGCCGCGGCGGTCGCGGC
>NZ_JAWSTH010000192.1:0-3994 GCF_033542075.1 Conexibacter stalactiti | reverse complement strand
CGCGACGCCGGTGCCGGCGCGGCTGCCGTGAGGCGGCCGCACCGCGGCGCGCGCCCGGCCGGCCGCGCGCGCCGACGCCGCTAGACCAGCTCTCTCAGCGCGTCGAGGAAGCGGCGGTTCTCGGCCGAGGTCCCGACCGTCGTGCGCGCCCAGCCCTCGCGGCCGAGCGCTCTCCCGGAGCGGATCAGGACCTTGCGATCTCTGAGCCCGGCGAGGATCTCCTGCTCGTCGCCGTCGCCGAGCGAGTGCCAGATGAAGTTCGACTGCGACTCGGCGACGTCGAGCCCCAGCTCGCGCAGCCCCTCCTCCAGCGCCAGCCTGTTGGCGACGGTCTCCTCGATCCGGCGCGTCAGCTCGTCCTGGCGCAGCAGCGCCGCCTCGGCCGCCGCCTGCGCGACCGAGTTGCAGAAGAACGGCTGGCGCACCTGCTCGACGGCGACGCGGAAGCGCTCGTCGCCGCAGAGCGCGTAGCCGACGCGCAGGCCGGCCAGGCCGTAGACCTTCGAGAAGGTCCGCAGCAGCACGAGGTTGGCGTGGCGCTTGAGCAGCGCCAGCGAGGCGTCGGGGTCGTCGAGCGTCGAGAACTCGCAGTAGGCCTCGTCGAGGATCACGCAGACGTGACGCGGCACCTCGGCCATGAAGCGCTCGACCGCCGCCAGCGGGTGCGCGGTGCCGGTCGGGTTGTTCGGGTTGCAGACGATCACCAGGCGCGTCGCGGCGGTGATCTCGGCCAGCATCGCGTCGAGGTCGTGGCGGTGCTCGGCGTCGAGCGGGACTCTGATCGCGGTCGCGCCGGTCGCGGCGGCCATGTGCGGATAGACGGAGAACGACGGCCACGCGTAGACGACCTCCGCCCCGGGTTCCAGCAGCGCCTCGGCGGCGCTCAGCAGGATGTCGCAGGAGCCCGCGCCTATCGCGATCTTCATCGGGTCGTAGTCGTAGCGGGCCGCGAGCGCTCTGCGCAGCCGCATGTTCGACGGATCGGGATAGCGGTTGGCGGTGGCCACGGCGCCCGCGGCCGCCTCGACGACGCCCGGCATCGGGCCGAACGGCGCCTCGTTGCTCGCCAGCATCGCGAAGCCGTCGAGCGCGTAGCCGCCCGCGGTCGGGTAGACGGGCAGGCGGCGGATCTTGTCGGTGAATTCGATGGCCATGGCGTGCGAGGTCCGTTGTCGGGAGGCGTGGTGGGGCGTTCATTGTGCCGACTCGGCGCGGGGCGGCGCGGCCGAACCGTGGCCCGCAGTCCGCTTCTTCAGCTTCCACAGCGATCTGCCGACAACCTGGCCGACGCGCCGCGACCAGGCGGCGCACAACCGACGGAGCAGCAGATGAGACGCCGTATCGCCGTGTCGGCAGCCCTCGCGCTGCTCGTCCTCCCCAGCGCCGCGCGCGGCGCCGATGCCCCCACCCCCGCGTTCGATGGCGCCCCGCAGGCGCTCGCCGTCCAGCCCGCGCAGAACGGCACGCTGCGGCGCGTGCCCGGCCGCGCCCGCCTCTACGACCTGACGCTGCGCGGCATCTCGCCGCGGATCGAGGCGTTCGACGACAGCCCCGGCACGCTGTCGCGGCGAATCGAGCTGAGAACGCTGCTGCGCGTCCTGTTCCAGACGCCCGGCGCGCCGCGCAAGAACGCCGCGATCTCCGTCGGCCGCCGGACGATGGCGGTGACGTTGCTGCGGGCCGAGTACCACCGCGCCGGCCGCACGATCCGCTACCGCGTCCGCGCGCTGCGCGGTGCCCGCCCGCTGCCGGTCAGCTTCACGCGGCCGACGCTGTTCATCGACGACTTCGGCGGCTGGAGCTGCCACGGCAACATCAACAACTCGACCGCCCTGGAGCTGCGCCCGGTCGACTGGGAGGACCCGGGCGGCGCGCAGAAGATGGTCTCCGACCCCGGCGTCGCATCGTCCAACACCGCGACCGACTGGGAGAGCGCCGGCGTCTTCGTGGGGATCGGCTGCTCGGTCTCGGTCGTCTTCGAGACGAGCGACCCCGGGCTGACGGTCGTCACCGCGATCGTCCAGGCGACCGGGTTCATCCCGATCGGAGGCTTCCCGATCTCCTTTCCGGCCGGCTCGAACGCCGTCTGCGTGCTCGTCGGCGACCATGCCTATCGCTGGAGATGCGACCAGCTGTGGAGCCGCACCTCGGGGATGACGCGCGACGTCTCGTGGCAGCTGCTGCCGGCCTAGGAGGCCAGCAGCTCCAGCAGCGACGCCGCGTGCTTGTCGACGAACGAGGGGCCGATCCCTCTGATCTCCAGCAGCGCGGCGGCGTTGGTCGGTCTGCGGCGGACGATCTCGCGCAGCGTCGCGTCGGTCGCGACCGTGTAGGCCGGCTTGCCGTCGGCGCGCTCGCGCCGCCACTCCTTCAGCGGCGCCAGCTCGGCGTCGCTGACCGGCGGGCCCTCCTCGGCGGCCGCGGCGGCGCTCGCCCGGCCCTTGCGTGAGGACGTGACCGTGATCGGCGGCAGCCAGTCGACCGGGTCGTGGACGTCGCAGCAGCGGCCCAGCGGCGCGACCGGCGTGTCGTCGCCGAAGTGGTCGAGCAGCTGGCGGCGGCGGCAGCGGTCCGAGGTTGCGCCGTACGCCTCGATCGAGCGGTATGACTGCCAGCGGCGGTCGGTCGCGGCGCGGCACAGCTGCGCGACGCGACCGCGGTCGAGGCCGCCGGCCGTCAGCTCGACGTGGAGACGGCCGCCGGCGCCCGGCTCCAGCCGCAGCGCGCCGGCCCGCTCGGCGACGGCGAGCGCGATCCGGTCGCCCTCGGCGCCGGCGTCCAGCTCGACGCCATCCTCCCCCGCCTGCGCGCGCAGGCGGCCGACGAGCGCGGCGACCTGCTCCGGCGTCACCTCGGCCTCCTTGATGAAGCGCACGAGGCGGCCGAGGTCGGCGCGCGAGGCGAGCAGCACCGCGCGCGCCGGCTGGCCGTCGCGGCCGGCACGGCCGGCCTCCTGGTAGTAGGCCTCGAGGCTGGAGGGCAGCGCCCAGTGCCAGACGGAGCGCACGTCGGCCTTGTCGACGCCCATGCCGAAGGCGTTGGTCGCGACGACGACGTCGACGTCGCCGCGCATGAAGGCGTCCTGCCGCAGCGAGCGCTGCTCGGCGTTCATGCCGGCGTGGTAGGCGACCGTGTTCAGCCCGGCCCCGTCGAGCAGGACCGAGATCTCCTCCGTCGATCTGCGCGTGCCGCAGTAGACGACGGCCGGGCGGTTCTCGGGCATCTGCACGCCGGCGACGAGCGTCGCGCGCTTGCGGGCGACGCTGCCCTCGCCGTCGAACGGCAGCACGTCGAAGGAGATGTTCGGCCGGTCGAAGCCTGAGCGGACGCGCTCGGGCTCGCGCAGCCCCAGGCGCGCGACGATCTCCTCCGCGACCTTCGGCGTCGCGGTCGCCGTGCAGGCCATCGTCGGCGGGTGGCCGAGGTCGGCGATCACCGAGGCGAGGCGCAGGTAGTCGGGGCGGAAGTCGTGGCCCCACTCCGAGACGCAGTGGGCCTCGTCGACGACGAAGAGGGCGATCGCGCGGGCGGCGATCGCGTTGCGGAAGGCGGCACTCGCGAATCGTTCGGGGGCGGCGAAGACGACCGTCGCCTCGCCGCTGCGGATCTGCTCCAGCGCTTGGCGGTTCGCCTCGCCGTCGCCGCCTGAGGCGAGCATCACCGCCGGATGGCCGAGATCGGTCAGGCGCGCGCACTGGTCGCGCATCAGCGCGATCAGCGGCGAGACGACGACGGTCAGGTCATCGCTGGCGAGCGCCGGCAGCTGGTAGCAGAGCGACTTGCCGCCGCCGGTCGGCATCACGACGAGCGCGTCACGGCCGTCGAGCGCCGCCTGCACCGCCTCGCGCTGGCCGGGCCGGAAGGTCGAGAGGCCCAGCAGGTGCAGCAGCGAGGCCGGGTCGGCGTCGATCGCGGCGCGCGGCGGGCGCTGCGCGGCGGGCGGGGCCGGCGGCGCGCCGAACAGCGTCTGCTCGGCGGCGGGCGCTCCGGGGCG
>NZ_JAWSTH010000191.1:0-4144 GCF_033542075.1 Conexibacter stalactiti | reverse complement strand
CGCGCGCTCGGGCGCAACGTCGGGCCGGTCGCGCCGCTCACGCGGGCCGGCGGCAGCTCGGCCGCCGCCGCGGCCCGCCTCGCGCCGGGCTCCGCGCCGCCGCAGCCGTGCCAGGAGATCGCCGACGTGGCGCGGAGATACGGCGTCTACACGATGAACGAGATCGCCGGCGCCTACGACCTCGCTGGCTTCTACGCGGCCGGCAACGGCGGCGCCGGCGCGACCGTCGCGCTGGTCGAGTACGAGCCGTACACGCCGAGAGACATCCAGCAGTTCCAGGACTGCTACGGGACTGACACGAGCATCACGAACATCGACGTCAACGGCGGCCCCGGCAGCGCGCAGATCGGCGAGGCGGCGCTCGACATCGAGATCCTGACGGCCCTGGTGCCGGAGGCGGAGATCCTCGTCTACCAGGGTCCCAACGACGGCAGCCCCGACGTCTACGCGAGAATCGCCGACGACAACCTCGCGCAGGTCGTCAGCACCAGCTGGGGCTCGTGCGAGCCGTTCATGGACCAGAACACCGTCCTCGCCGAGTCGACGATCTTCCAGCAGATGGCGGCGCAGGGGCAGACGATCCTCTCCGCGGCCGGTGACGACGGCTCGACCGACTGCTACGACCCGATCAACAACCCGACGCAGACCGAGCTGGCCGTCGACGACCCGGCCAGCCAGCCGACCGTGACCGGGGTCGGCGGCACCTCGCTGCTGTCGGCGGGCGACCCGCCGGTCGAGCATGTCTGGAACGACGGCGACACGACCAGAGACGGCGCGGGCGGCGGCGGCCAGTCGATCAACTGGCCGATGCCGACCTATCAGGCCGGCCCCGGCGTGATCGGCCCCGACTCGGACTCCGCGCAGGCGTGCATGTTCGTCCAGGCATACTGCCGTCAGGTGCCCGACGTCTCCGCGCTCGCCGACCCCGACACCGGCTACGTGATCATCCACAGAGGCGACTTCGTCGTCGACGGCGGCACCTCCGCCGCGACGCCGCTGTGGGCGGCGGTCACGACGTTGATCACGCGCTCGCCCGGCTGCGTCGCCAATGGCGGCCGCGTCGGCTTCCTCAACCCGGCGCTCTACCAGTTCGCGCGCACCACGCTCGGCGCGTTCAACGACGTGACGATCGGCGACAACGACTACCTCGGCGTCAACAGAGGGCTGTTTCCGGCGGCGCCCGGCTACGACATGGCCAGCGGCCTCGGCACGCCCGTCGGCAGCCGGCTGCAGAGCGGTCTCTGCTCCGGCGTCAGCGCTCCGGCGGTCACGAGCGGCGCGAGCGTCGGCTTCACCGCCGGCCAGCCGGGCAGCTTCACGGTCACGACCAGCGGCGCGCCGGCGCCGTCGCTGACGCTCGCCGGCACGCTGCCGGCCGGCGTCGCGTTCAGAGACAACGGCAACGGCACCGCGACGGTCGCCGGCACGCCGGCCGCGACCGCCAACGGCACCTACGCCGTCCAGCTCGCGGCGTCGAACGGGCTCGAGCCCGGCGGCGCGCAGACGCTGACGATCGCGGTCGCGCCCGTGGCGGTGCCGCCCACGCCGCCGGCCCCGCCCGCGCCGCCGGCCGGCCTCCCGCAGGCGACGGCGAGAACGCGCGTGCGGGTGGCAGCGGTGACGCCGCGCAGCTTCGCGCTCTCACGCGCCGGTCGCATCACGATCCCGGTCGCCTGCCCGGCGGTCGCCGGCGGCTGCCGCGTCGGCGCGACGCTGAGCGCGACGGCGACGGGGCGCAGAGCGGTCGCGCGCACGCTGCTGGCGCGCGCGGCGACGGTGACGCTCGCGCCGGGCGCGCGCAGAACGCTGACGCTGCGGCTGACCAGACGCGGCCGCGCGGCGGTCGCGGCGGCGAGAGCGGCGAGATCGCGCCGCCTGCGCGCGCGGCTGGCGCTGACGGCGAGCTTCGGCGGCGGCCAGCGCGGCACGACAGCCGCGACGATCGTGCTGCGGCTGCCGGGCAGAGCGCGGGGATAGCCAGGCCGCCCGCGCGGCGCCTCAACGCGCCTCGGAGGTTCCCATCAGCGCTGCTCAGCTCGGAGCGCCGCCGTGGAACCTCCTCGGCGAAGCCCCATCACTCGCAGGTCGGCACGTACGGGATCGCGAGCGTGAAGATCGGCCGTCTCGCGGTCGTTCTGCCTCTGGCGAAGCCGCTGATCACCTGTCTGCCGCCTCTTCTGACAGTCACGAACGTGCCCTGGAAGACGTCGATGAACTGCGCTCTGGCGGCGAAGCCGGCATCTCTGTAGCGGTTGACCATGCCGCGCGCGGTCGTGCTGGCGACGACGACGCCGGTCGCCGTCCGCACGCCTCTGCGGAAGGCGAGGTTGCGCAGTCTGTTGTTCTTGAACTCCGCCGTGCCGACGATCCCGGCCGGTGCCGAGGGACCACGCAGCTGGTAGGTGATCGGCAGCGGCGTACCGCCCAGCTCGCAGCCGGTGCCGCGGTTGGAGAGCCATCTCGTTCTGAGCGCCGCGGCGCGCGTCATCCCGAGTCTGAGTGGGCCGATCCCGTCGAGCCGCAGCAGCGTCGGCGTCGCCGCGGCCGACCCGTCGGGGGCGCCGGCGTGCGCGCCGGCGGTGAGTGCCGCGAAGGCGACCGCCGCGGCAGCGAGGAGAGACGTGCACCTGATCATGGAGCGACCGTACCACCCGCGGCGGCGCCTGCGGAAGCGATCTCCTCCAGCGCTGGCACGCACGCGTCCGGGCCCGGCAGCGCGCCGATCTCCAACGCGAACGCGCGCGCCGCCGCGGCTGTCGCGCGGTCGTCCAGCAGGCGGGTCGCCGCGGCGCCGATCGCCTGCGGCGTGGCGTTCACGACGTCGAGCGCGACGCCGACCCCGAGCGCCTCGCAGCGGGCGGCGTTGAGCAGCTGGTCGGCGCCGAGCGGCAGCAGCAGCGACGGCAGCCCGGCGGCGAGCGCGTCGACGACCGTCCCCGATCCGCCGTGGCTGACGACGAGGTCGCAGCGGGTGAGCACGCGCGCCTGCGGCAGGTGCCGTTCGATCCGCACGTGCGGAGGCTGCGGTCCGAAGCCCGCGGGGTCGAGCGCTCTGCCGACGGTCACGACGACGTTGAGCGGCAGCGCGCGCAGCCCTTCGAGCAGGCGCGCGAAGAGGTCGCCCGACTCGGCGTTGAAGATCGTCCCGAGCGTCGCGTAGACGGTCGGAGCCCCGGGGATGGCGACGGGCCAGGGCGGTGCGGGCTCGTCGTCGGAGCCGCGACCGCGACGCGCGGCGCCGCCGGGCTCCCCGCCGGGGCCGCTGCGAAACGCGAGCGCGGTCGCCGGCAGCGGGAAGGCGGGGTCGCGGAAGCGCGGCGGGGAGGGCGACAGCACGAGGTGGCGGGCGGGCGCCGTCAGGCTCGGGTCCGGCGCCAGGCCGTAGTCCGCGCGCAGCGCGTCGAGCGGCGGCGCGACCAGCGGCGGCCGCACGAAGGCGCCGCTCGCGCTGACGAGGACCGTCGCGTGGGGGAGGCCGCGCGCCTCGGCGGCGACGAGCGCGCCGAAATCCAGCTCGTCGCGCACGATCAGGTCGGGCGTCCACCGCTCGCACAGGGCGTGCACGCTGCCGGCCCGCCGCCGCGCGACCGCGCCGGCGAAGCCGTCGCGCAGGACCGCGTCCTCGCGCGCGGCATCCGGCGCCAGCAAGGGCGCGATCGCGATCGGCTCGGAGCCGGCGTCGTCCGCGTCGGGGAGCGGCTCGCCGAGGTCGGACAGCTCCGCGACGACCGTGGCGCGGCCGTTGAACGCGACGGCGTGGCCGGCGGCGCGCAGCGCACGGGCGAGCGGCAGCAGCGGACCGGCATGGCCGCGACCGCCCGCGAAGGTCAGCAGGACGCGCACGCGCCCATCATGCCGCCTCGATCCACACCGATTTCATGTGCGTCAGCGACGGTTCGGAGTACGATCGTGGACGAGACCGCATGCGCCTTCCGCTCGTCGCCCTCGTGCTCGCCAGCATCCTCGCCGCGTGCGGCGGCGTGGGCGAGTCCGACGGCGAGGACGCCGCCAGCACGCCCACGCCCGCGGTCGCGCGCGACGCGACCGCGATCCGGCCGAGCACCGCGGCCGCCGAGATGGCGGAGGCGCCCGCGGAGGCGGCCGGCGCGACGGCGGAGCCGCCTGCCGAGCCGCCCGCCGCGAC
>NZ_JAWSTH010000190.1:0-4151 GCF_033542075.1 Conexibacter stalactiti | reverse complement strand
CGCGCTCCATCGCGACGACGGCCGCGCGTCGAGCGCCCGCGCCGCCGCCGCGCGCGCCGGCTTCTGGCTCGCGCGCTGCGAGCAGGCGCGGCCGCCGACCCTCCGCGTCCCTCCCGCCGCCGCCGAGCTGACCCCGCGCGAGCGCGAGATCGCCCTGATGGCGGCGAGCGGGCTCAGCAGCCGCGAGATCGCCGAGCGGCTGGTCGTCTCGGTGCGAACGGTCAACAACCACCTCCAGGGCGCCTTCCGCAAGCTCGGCGTCTCGCGCCGCGACGACCTCGCGGACGCGCTCGCCGGCGCGGCCGAGTAGGTCCGGCGCGACCGCCGCACGCGCGGCGCGCGACCGTCCCGTGCGCCGCGCCTCGCCCCGCACGCGCCCCCCACCGAGCAACCCCGCGCACCGCAATTGAGCAACGATTGCTCAGGACGCGGCGCCGACCCGCCGGCAGCATCCGGCGCATGATCCTCACACCACATCGCACCGTCCCCGTGCTGATCGCCGGGGCCGGGCCGGCCGGGCTCACGACCGCGATCTCGCTGGCGCGCGCCGGCGTCGCCTGCATGGTCGTCGACCGCCGCACCGAGCGCTCCGCCCACCCGCGCGCGACCGGCGTCAGCACGCGCACGATGGAGCTGCTGCGCGCCTGGGGCCTCGACCAGGAGATCCGCGACGTCGGCGTCGACGCCGAATGGCGGCTGTGGACGTGCGAGACGCTCGCGCGCGCCGCCGACGGCAGCGGCCAGGAGGTCGGCTACCCGAGCCACGAGCAGAGCGCCGTCGTCAGCCCGACCGCCCCCGCGTGCGTGCCGCAGGACCAGCTCGAACCGATCCTGCTGCGCCACCTCGCGTCGCTGGAGGCGGCGCAGATCCGGCTCGGCGCGAGCGTCGTCGGCGTCGAGCAGTTCGACGGCGGCGTCCAGGCGATCGTGCGCGACGCCGGCAGCGGCGAGACGCAGGTCGTCCACGCCCGTCACCTCGTCGGGGCCGACGGCGCCCACAGCAGCGTGCGCGACGCGCTCGGCATCGGCATGCACGGGCCGGACCGCCTCGCCGTCGGCCTCTCGGCGCTGTTCCACGCGCCGCTGTGGGAGCTGGTCGGCGCGCACCGCTACGGCATCTACGTCGTCAGCGATCCCGCGGGAGCGGGCGTGTTCCTGCCGGCCGGGCGCGGCGACCGCTGGCTCTACGCCGTCCACGCCGAGCAGCTCCCCGGCGGGATCGACGAGCTGAACGCGCTCACCAGCGAGCGGATCGCGCAGCGCATCGAGCGGGGGGCCGGCGCGCCGCTGCGGCCGCGGGTGCAGCGGTTCGGTCAGGTCGTCTTCGCCGCGCAGCTGGCGGAGCGCTTCCGCCGCGGCGACGTCTTCCTCGTCGGCGATGCCGCGCACCGCACCTCGCCGCGCGGCGGCACCGGGATGAACACGGCGATCGCCGACGGCCGCGACCTCGGCTGGAAGCTCGCGTGGACGCTGCGCGGCTGGGCGGCGCCGGAGCTGCTCGACTCCTACGAGGCCGAGCGGCGGCCGCTGGCCGAGCACAACGTGACGCGCTCGGCGCGGCCCGACGGCTCGCTCGCGGAGGTCGGCCAGGAGCTGCGCGTCGACCTCGGCGGCCGCATCCCGCACGCGTGGACGGCCGCCGGTCGCTCGACACTCGACCTGCTCGGCGACGGGCTGACGTTGTTCACCGCACCCGACGGCGAGCGGCGGTGGCAGGCGGCCGCCGCCGCGACGAGCGCGGCGACGACGCATCCGGCGCCGCCGCTCGCCGTGCGGGCGCTGGACGCGGTCACGGCGGCCGCGCTCGGCGTCCGTGGCGACGGCGCCCTGCTCGTGCGGCCCGATGCGCAGCCGGCCGGCTGGTTCCCGCCCGGCGACGACGGAGACGACGCCGACTCGGCCGCGCAACCGCTGCACGCCGCGGTGGCCGCCGCGACCGCCGCCGAGCGCCCAGCGACGTCCGCTCAGTCCCCCGCCCTCGCCGCCCGCCGCGCGTGACGCTTCGCGAGCGCCATCCGCACGAGGTAGAGCGGGCTCGGCGGCACCCAGCCGAGCTGCTCGGCGGTGCCGAGGTCGTCGCGGTTGGCCCAGTGCTCGGCGAATCTGCCGTCCTCGACGCGGATCCAGTGCGTCTGGGTCGTCGCGAACCGTCTGCCGGTCGGCGGGAACGCCTCCTTCACCTCCCCGTCGGCGTCGTAGGAGACGAACGGCTTCACGTGGCGGCCGGACATCGTGCAGTGGACGACGACGAGGTCACGCTCGCTGACGACCTCGTGGATCTCCCAGCGCAGCTCGGCGAACGCCTCGCGCAGCCACAGGGCGGTCGCGTAGATCGCCGCCGGCCCGTGCTGCTGCCGGCTGGCCGGCGGCTCGTCCTTCGCCTCGTGGTTGACGCAGCGCGGGTGGATCAGCTGCTCGAACTGCTCGCGCGTGCCGCGCTCCATCAGCTCGAAGCTCTTCAGCGCGACCGCCTCGGCGCCGGCGTCGAGCGGCCCGCGCTCGCCGGGGTTCCGCGTGGCGCTCGTCATCGGCCGACCGTCCCGGAGACGGGGCGCGTCAGCTCGATCCCGTGCGCTGCCGCGATCTCGCGCATCTCCTCCGGCGACGGGGCGTGGGCCGCGGCGAGCTCGCCGGCGGCGCGGACGAAGCGCTCCATCTGCTCGCCCGGGGTGAAGACGACCGACGCCGTCGCGTCGGCGTCGGACTCGTTGCGCACGGTGTGCTCGCGGCCGCCCGGCACGAAGACCGCCGCGCCCGGCCCGGCGAGGTGGCGCCGCAGCGCGCCGCTCTCGTCCTCCAGGTAGATCGTCAGCTCGCCCGACTCGACGCGATACAGCTCGGCGGGGCCGTGACGGTGCAGCATCGGCGGGCCGCCGCCGGCCGGCATCCGCACGTCGATCGCGAGCAGCTCGCCGCCGCTCTCCGCGCTGCTGACGCGGACGTGGACGATCTCCCGACCGACCGTGATGTGGTCCTTCGTGATGACGTTCATGCGCTGCAGCCTGCGCGCTCCCGCTCCCGACGGCGTCATGGACCTCCCCCTGATCTTTTCCCGGCGTGAGACCCTGATTGCGATGACGGCGACCAGCGAGCGGCTGCTGGAGCGCGACGCCGAGGTGGCGCGGCTGCGCCGTGCGCTCGCCGCGGCGACGGACGGAGCAGGCGGCGTGACGGTGCTCGCCGCGCCGGCCGGGCTCGGCAAGACGGCGCTGTTGGAGGCCGCGCTGGCGGAGGCCGCGGCGAACGGTCTGCGCCCGCTGACCGCGCGCGCGGGCGAGCTGGAGCAGGAGTTCGCCTTCGGCGTCGTGCGCCAGCTCGTCGAGCCGGCGGTCGTCGCCGCCTCCGACGAGGAGCGCGCGCGGCTGCTGTCGGGCGCCGCGCGACGGGCCGCCACGGTGCTCGACCTCGAGCCCGACGCGGCGCTCGACCGCGACGTGCACGCGACGCTGCACGGCCTCTACTGGCTGCTGCTCAACCTCGCCGCCGACGGCCCGCTGGTGCTCGCGATCGACGACCTGCAGTGGGCCGACGAGCCGTCGCTGCGCTGCCTCGCGTACGTCGCGCGACGGCTGGAAGGGGTCCCGCTGGCGATCGTCGCGACGATGCGCACCGAGGCCGCCGGCGGACGCGTCGAGCTGCCGGATGCGGCGACGGACTCAGCGAGCGCGGTGGCCGCGACGGCGGCGCGGCTGACCGCGATCGAGGAGCTGCTCGCCGGGCCCGGGGCCGAGCGGATCGAGCCGGCCCCGCTGAGCGTCGAGGCCGTCGCGGAGCTGCTCGAACGGGCGCTCGGGCGCCCGAGCGAGCCGGCCTTCGCGACCGCCTGCCGCGCCCACACGGCCGGCAATCCCTTCCTGCTGAGCGAGGTCGTCGCCGAGCTGGCGGCGGAGGGCGTGGCGCCGACGGCGGCGCGGGCCGCGGAGCTGGAGCGGATCGTGCCGACGCGCGTCGGCGAGACGCTGCGCCGCCACCTCGCGCGGCTCGCCCCCGACGCCCGCGCGCTGGCGGCGGCGGTCGCCGTGCTCGGCGAGGGCGCCGAGCTGCCGGTCGCGGCCGAGCTGGCTGCGCTGGGGCGCGCGCGGGCGGCCGTGGTCGCGGCGGAGCTGGTCGGGGCGCAGGTGCTGGCCCCGGCGGCGGCGCCGCGCTTCCGC
>NZ_JAWSTH010000189.1:0-4249 GCF_033542075.1 Conexibacter stalactiti | reverse complement strand
CGGCACGCAGCCGCCCGCCGGCACGCAGTCGCCGAGGGGCGGCACGGCGAGACCGCCGCGCGGATCCGGCGGCGGCGCGCGGAAGCCGCCTGGCGGGTCCGGCCGCGGCACGGCGCGGCCCCGCCTGGCGCTCACCGCGTCGTACCCGCGCCTGGGTGGCCGCGTCATCACCCTGCGGCTGCGGCTCGGGACGCGCAGTCGTGTGACGGTCGCGGTGCGCCGCCACGGCCGCGTGGTCTCCCGCGGGACGGCGCGGGGCGTGCGGGCCGGTGCGCGCGACGTCCGCGTGCGGCTCGACCGCCCGCTCGCGCCCGGCGGTCGCTACCGCGTGCGCGTCACGGCGTCGGCCGGCGGCCGCACCGTGGCGCGGGCGCTGGCCCTGGAGGTCGCACCCAGATGAAAATAGGAACAAGTCTCGTTACTATTCGCGTCCGCCGGTCACGAACGCCATTCCGAAGGGACGCACGATGCTCAGCACCACCACTCGATCTCGGTCGACCGCCCTCGCCGCCCTCGCGGCCGGCGCATTCGCCTCCGCCGCCCTCGCGGCACCCGCCGCGGCGCGCACCGTGCTCTTCAGCGGGCACGTCGACGCGGTCGCCGCGCGGATCGATGGCGGCCGGCTGATCAGCACGCTGAAGGACTCGACCGGCGGCCGCACCGTCTGGCGCGACCCGAGCACGGTCACGATCCGCGTCGTCTCGAAGGCGCGCACGACCGTCCCGGCCGGTCTCGGCGTCGTCGGCCGCAAGGGCTCGCCGGTCTGGCTGATCCCGCAGGTCCAGCGCAGCGGCGTGATCTGGGCTGGCTGGAACACCGAGGCGGTCGGCTCGGCGCAGGTCCGCGGCGCGATCCGCTGGACGGTCAGCAGGGTCAGCGGCCCCGGCAAGCTCGTCGTCTTCCAGAGCGGCTCGTTCGGCGAGGCCGACGTGCTCTTCAACAGCGGCGCGCGGCTGCCGCAGGGGATCTCGATCCCGCTCGGCACGCACGCGCACGGCAACTGGGCCTTCACGAAGCCCGGCACCTACACGGTCGCCTACCGGCTGTCGGCGCGCTCCGTGTCCGGCACGCCGCTCGGCGACAGCTCGACGCTGACCTTCTCGGTCGGCTGAACGAAAGGACGCACCATGGGGAAGAAGCAGACGCTGCTCGCTGTCGCGACGGCCGCGGCGGCGACGCTCGGATTCGCCGGCAGCGCGCAGGCCACGACGACCGTCACCGGCAACCACTGGGACATCGGGCTCGCGTACGACTGCGACGCCGAGGAGTTCAGCGCCGAAGGGCTCCACGCCCACAGCCACGACACCGACCCGGCGAGCGAGCTGGAGCTGGCCGACACGGTCTTCCAGGTCAGCGGGACGAGCAACTCGATCTGGGAGTCGACGGTCTTCGGCAGAGCAGAGCTGCCGTTGAAGACGATCGGCGACGGCGGCACGTACCGCGTCGGCCTCTCCGTCGAGGCGGAGGGCGCGTGCGAGGCTCCGGCCGTGACGTTCACGAGCGGTGCCGTGACGGTTCCGGTCGGCGGCGCGCGCGTCGCCGGCTACCGCCGCGGCGAGAGCGACGGCGTCGCCACGACCAGAACGCGCTTCGACAGCGCGACGGGGACGAACAGAAACCTCGGCGTGACGATCGCCGACCACGAAGACCTGCGCTGGGGCTTCACCGACACCGGCACCTACAGACTGCCGCTCACCGCGACGGCGTCGGTCGGCGGCTTCCCGGTGACCTACAGAGCGACGTTGACGTTCAGCGTCGTCTGACGGACTCGATGACCCGCACCGCACGCATCGCGGCGCTGGTGCTGCTGGCGCTCGCCGTCCCCACCGGGACGGCGAGCGCGCAGCGCGCAGTCGCCGACGAGACCGCCTACCTCGCGCCCCGCCTCGACGCCGACGGGCAGCTCGAGCTGGGCCTGATCCACGGCAGACACGACGGCAGCGGGGACCGCTGGACGGCGCTCGCCGACGCCGTCGTGCACACGCGCGGCGGCGCGCAGACGACCGTTCCCGCCTGGGCGCCCGACGTCGGCCTCACGCTCTTCGGCACGACCGGCAGCGTCTTCTGGCAGACCGCCGACAACTCGCTGCCCGACGACGGCGCCGCGCGCGGCACCGTGCGCTTCGGCTGGACGCGCGAGCTGCTCTACGGGCAGCTGGCGAGCGCCGCCGCGGTCGGCACGATCCGCGGCGTCACGACGCCGCCCGGAGGCCGCGTCGCCGTCTACGGTCTCGGCCGCCCCGCGCCGGAGGCCGATCCCACCACCGCGCTCGTCAGCCTCGACAGCGACGGGATCGCCGCCGCCTCCTCCTTCAGCTTCTGGAGACAGGGCGCCGGGGCGAGAAACAGAACCCGGATGGCGTTGACCTGGGGCTTCACGCAAGCCGGCTACCACTGTCTCGACCTGGAAGTGCGGGCGACGTTGCTGAGCGGCCGGCAGGTCTACGCGCGCGAGCCGCTGACGCTCGCCGTCGGCGCCGCCGATCCGCAGTTGGCGCCGCCGTGCGCTGATGCCGGCGGGGAGACCCAGCTGCAGCTGACCAGCTCCGCCGGCGGGCCGGTTCAGGCCGGCGATCCGCTCACCTTCACCGCCGCCGTCGGACCGCCGGTCGCCGGCGCGATCCAGTTCTACGACGACGACGGCTCCGGATCGGAGCAGGCGCTCGGCGCCGCGGTCGCGGTGCAGGACGGGACCGCGACGCTGACGACGAGCGCGTTGAGACGCGGCGTCCACACGATCCGCGCCGTCTTCACGCCGACCGACGGCGCGGCCCACGCTGCCTCCTCGGCGACGTTGAGACGGGTGCGGATCTTCGCGCCCGGCGCCTACGTGCTGGAGACCGCGGCCGGCGAGTCGGTGCACGCCGACCTCGCCGTCCGCTCGCTCGGCGACGCGCTCGAGCTGGGGCTGGATGTCGACGGCGGCGGCGCCCGCTGGCAGCCGCTCGACGAGGCGATCGTCGTGGTCCCCGAGCGGGCGCGCGCGGCGATCCCGGCCGGCTACGAGCTGGTCGGGCCGGCTGGCGGCGACGCCTGGACGATCCCGCTCTCCCAGGTCGCGGGAATCCCGTGGCTCGGCGTCAGCTCCGAGCGCCTCGACGCGAGCCGCTTCCAGCGCTACACGGCGCTGCGCCTCGACGCCGTCGCCGGGATCGACGGCGGCCCGCCGCCCGGCGAGGTCGTGCTGTGGGATGCCGGCGACGGCAGCAAGCCATTCTTCAGCACCCGCATCGGCCTGCCCGACGGCGTCCGCATGCTGGCCGGCGCCAACCACTGGCACGCGAGCTGGAGCTTCACCGCGCCCGGCGTCTACTGCCTCGCCTTCGGCGCCGCCAACCGCGTCGCCGGCTCCGGCAGCGCGGTCGGCGACGCGCAGGTGCTGACGGTCGTCGTCGGCGACGCGATCGACCCCTACCAGCTCGACAGCTGCCCGCAGGCCGGCGTCGCGCCGACCGCCACCCACCGGCGCTCGCCGCAGGTCGCCGCGCGCGGCGGCGCGGTCGTCGTCGCCGACTCCGAGAGCGGCAGCGCGAAGCGCTTCTACGACGTCGTGCCGCGGCTGGCGGGCGGCGCGCTCGACGTCGCGCTGCTCGATGGCAGCCCGCTCGGGCCGGGGATCGCGCGCGACCTCGACGACGTCGTGCTGCGCGTCGGCCCCTCCGCGCGCACGTCGCTCTCCGCCGCCGATCCGCGCCTGCCGTGGCTCGGCGCCGCCGGCGCGCCGCTGTGGGAGGTCGACGAGGACGTCACGAGAGCGGGCTACGTGCTCGGGTGGGACACGACCAAGCTCGACCCCGCCGCGCTCGACGGCGACCTCAGCTGGCGGCTGACCGGCGTCGAGGGTCCGGGCGCGTTCCTGCTCTCCGACGAATGGGGCGAGCGCCACAGGGCGGCGCTGCTGAGCAGTCGCGCCGCCGCGGGCAGCGAGCGCGTCGAGCTGTGGCCGGAACGACGTGACAGAGCGAGCTGGGCCTTCACCGCCGCGGGCGTCTACTGCGTCGGCTTCGAGTGGACGGGCCGGCGGGCCGACGGCGAGCCGGTCGCGGCGAGACGGGTCGTGACCTTCCTCGTCGGCGACGGCGATCCGACCGTCGTCGTCCCCTGCGGACGGGGCGGCAGAGCCTCCGGTCCGCCCCCGCACGACGACGGCGGCGCAGTGAAGCCGCCGCCCGGCGACGGGCAGGTCGCGGCGCCGCCCGGCGACGGGCAGGTCGCGGCGCCGCCCGGCCAGCGGCCGCCGCTCGACGGC
>NZ_JAWSTH010000188.1:0-4604 GCF_033542075.1 Conexibacter stalactiti | reverse complement strand
CGGCGCGCGCGACGGCCTGCTCGACCTCCGCCTCACGCGCGACCGCGGCGCGCGCGACGACCCACTCCGGCGCGCCCGGATCGACCGACGCGAGCGCCTCGGCGCCGGGCGCCCGCCGCTCGCCCCCGACGATCACCGGCACCTCCCACGGCAGCGTCGCGTCGAGCGCGGCGAGCGCCGCCGTCAGGCGCTCGCGCTGCGGCGCGCGGCGCAGCTCCAGCAGCGGCTCGTTGCAAAAGCTCATGGCGCCCTCAACAGTCGGTCGAGGTCGGTGCCGGTGGTGCGGCTGGCGAGGAAGGAGTCGTTGGAGCTGTTCTCCAGCAGCCGGCGCACGAGGTAGGCCATCCCGGCGAGCAGGTCGCCGACCGGTGCGTAGACGCGCGGCCGCAGCCCCTCCGCCGCGACCGCGTGCGCGAGGTCGTCGCCGAGGCCGCGCAGCACCTGCAGCTCGATGTCCGCGGGCCGCAAGCCGGCGTGGCGGGCGGCGACGATCGCGTGCGCGACCGAGCGCAGGTTGTGCGAGCCGATCGCGGGGCGCACGAGCGGGAAGGCGTCGACGAGACGGCAGGTGAGCCGCTCGAAGCAGCGGTCGCTCTCCGCCTTCTCGGTCCACACCGGCGGCGGCCAGCCGTGCTGCTCGGCCTCGATCGTCTCGTGGTCCCAGTAGGCACCCTTCACGAGCCGGATCGTCAGCGGCGGCGCGCGGTCGCTCGCGCGTGCCCAGTCGAGCACGCGGTCGAGCGTCTGCTCGGCGTCGACGAGGTAGGCCTGCAACACGATCCCCGCCGACGGCCCGGCCGCGAACTCCGGCTCCGACAGCAGCTCCAGCGCCAGCTCGAGCACCAGCTCGCGCGCGTCGAGCGACTCCATGTCGATCTGCACGTGGGCGCCCAGCTCGCGGGCGCGGCGCAGCAGCGCGCGCAGGTGCGGCGCGGCGTCGGCGCGGCCGCGCTCCGGCGCCTCTGCGCGCACCAGCGGCGTCAGCGCCGTCACCTTCACCGACAGGTTGACGCGCGGCAGCGGGCCGATCGCGTCGGCCTCCAGCAGCGGCCGCGGCGGCCACGTCGCCGCCGCGACGGCGAGCGCGCGCAGCGCCTCGTCGCAGCGAGCGGCGTAGGCGCGCCCCTCGGCGCGCGTGACCGTCGCCTCGCCGAGCAGGTCGACCGAGACGGCGGCGCCGCCGCTCCACAGGCGCCGCAGCTCACGTGTCGCCTGCGCGGGGCTCTCGCCGGCGATGAAGCGGCGCGCCATGCCGTGCACGGCAGCGGCGGCGACACGGCCGGTCGCGCCGCGCAGCGCGGGCGCGCTCGCGGCACGTTGGGCTGAGCGCACGAGCGGCGTGCGCTGCCGCACCTGACTGAGGAAGCCGTCGAGGTGGGCGGCCAGCTCGGCCGGCCCGGCGCAGGCCGGCGCGACGTCGACGAGGCGGAAGAGCGCGGCGCGCACCTGCGGATCGCGCGCGGCGAGCGCCATGCCGCGGTCGTGCGCGACGTGGCGCAGCGGGCGGCCCCCGCCGGCGAGCCGGCGGCCGAGCACGAGGATCTCCTGCTCGCGGTCCGCGGAGGTGAGGGCTGTGCGTTCCATGGCGGCCTCGCCTCTTCGAGCGTAGCTCTCGGCAGGCTCGGCCCGAAGGGCGCGCCGGAGTGCGGCCGCGCGCTCAGCAGCCGTCGGCCGGCAGGTTCTCCTGCGCCCAGCGGGAGATCTGCTCGAGCGCGGGCATCAGCGCGCGGCCGCGCTCCGTCAGCGCGTACGAGACGGCGACCGGCGGCCCGGCATCGACGGTGCGCGTGATCAGGCCGCCCGCGACGAGGTCGGAGAGACGGTCGGAGAGGACCGAGTCGCTGATCCCGTCGAGACCGCGCGAGAGCTCGCGGAAGCCGGCGGCACCGCCGCTGAGGTGACCGAGGACGACGGCGTTCCAGCGCTTGCCGAGAAATCTGAAGGCGCGCGCCAGCGCCCCCGAAGAGGTGATGCACGCCTCGGCGGTGTGCGGGGAATCGGTCGCCACCCGCTCGATTCTAGCCGTGGCGAAGTCGCTAGTATTTTAGAAGCGACTATGAGATCAGGTGCGTCGCGCAGCGGCGCAAAGGAAGGAACCCAGCCATGGCCGACTACGGTCACGAACTCGCCTTCGGCACGTTCATCACACCCCAGAACCAACGGCCCGAGGAGGTCGTCGCGCTCGCGCAGGTGACCGAGCGCGCCGGCCTCGACCTCGCGACCTTCCAGGACCACCCCTACCAGCCGGCCTTCCTCGACACCTGGACGCTGCTGTCGTGGGTCGCCGCCAAGACCGAGCGGCTGCGCGTCTCCGCCAACGTGCTCAACCTGCCACTGCGCCCGCCCGCGGTGATCGCGCGCGCCGCCGCCAGCCTCGACCTGCTGTCGGGCGGCCGCGTCGAGCTGGGGCTCGGCGCCGGCGCCTTCTGGGACGGGATCGAGGCGATGGGCGGCAGACGGCTGACGCCCGGCCAGTCGGTCGACGCGCTGTCGGAGGCGATCGACGTGATCCGCGCGATCTGGGACGTCTCCGAGCGCGGCGGCGTGCGCGTCGACGGCGAGCACCATCGCGTCCACGGCGCCAAGCGCGGCCCGGCGCCGGCGCACGACATCTCGATCTGGCTCGGCGCCTACAAGCCGCGCATGCTGCGACTGACCGGCGGCAAGGCCGACGGCTGGCTGCCGTCGCTCTCCTACCTGCCGCCCGACCAGTTCGCGCCCGCCAACGCGGCGATCGACGCGGCCGCGAGCGCCGCCGGCCGCGACCCGCGCGAGGTGCGCCGCCTGCTCAACATCAGCGGCGCGTTCAGCGACAGCGCCTCCGGCCTGCTGCAGGGACCGCCGCGGCAGTGGGTCGAGCAGCTGCTCGCGCTCGTGCTCGACCACGGCTTCTCGACCTTCATCCTCGCCGCCGACGACGCGCGCACGATCGAGCGGTTCGGGCAGGAGGTCGCGCCGGCGCTGCGCGAGGCGGTCGCGCGCGAGCGCAGAGCCGCCGGCACCGAGACGGGGACGGTGATCCGCGGCCCAAAAGCGCTGGCCCTCCGGCGTGAGGGCATCGACTACGACGCGCTTCCCGCGACGCTCGCCGCGCAGGCGGTCGAGCCCGGCGACCGCGACTACGCGGCCGTCCGCTCGACCTACATCCGCGGCGGCTCGCCGGGCCTCGTGCTGCGTGCGCGCGACGCCGCCGACGTGCAGGCGGCGCTCGCCTACGCGCGCGAGCAGGCGGTGCCGCTGGCGATCCGCAGCGGCGGTCACGGCATCAGCGGCCGCTCGACCAACGACGGCGGGATCGTGCTCGACGTCGGCGCGCTGAACGCGATCGAGCTGCTCGACCCGGCCAGCGGCCGCGTGCGGCTCGGCCCCGGCGCGCGCTGGGGCGAGGTCGCGCAGGCGCTCGCGCCGCACGGCCTCGCGATCAGCTCCGGCGACTACGGCGACGTCGGCGTCGGCGGGCTCGCGACGACCGGCGGGATCGGCTTCATGGCGCGCAAGCACGGGCTGACGATCGACCGCGTCGTCGCCGCCGAGCTGGTGCTCGCCGACGGCACGCTCGTGCGCGCCGACGCCGACCATCACCCCGACCTCTTCTGGGCCGTCCGCGGCGCCGGTGCGAACTTCGGCGTCGTGACGGCGATCGAGCTGGAGGCCGCGCCGCTCGGCGAGGTCGTCTTCTCGACGATGGCGTTCGAGGCCAGCGCGTCGCTGCTGGAGCGCTGGGGCGCGGTCGTCGAAGCCGCCCCGCGCGAGCTGACGAGCTTCCTCGGGCTCTACGCGCAGCGGCGCGACGCGCCGGTGGTGCAGCTGCACACGCTGTGGGCCGGCGACGACGTCGGCGCCGCGACCGACGCGCTCACGCCGCTGCTGAGCATCGGCCCGCTGCTCGACCAGCAGGCCCACCTGCTGCCGTATCCAGCGGTCGTTCCGGCGCACGGCGGCCAGCACACCGGCGGCGGCGCCGCGCCCGCCTTCCGCGCCGGGCTGCTGCACCACGTCACGCCGCAGGCGGCCGAGGCGATCTTCGGTCTCGCCGCCTCCGGCGTCGCGCCGATGCAGCAGCTGCGCGCCGTCGGCGGTGCCGTCAACGACCTCGACCCGCTGGCGACCGCCTACGCCCATCGCACGCAGAGCTTCTCGCTCAACGCGGTCGGCGGCAGCCGCCGCCTGCTCGACGAGCGCTGGGACGCGCTGATCGCGCCGCACACCGACGGCCTCTACCTCAGCTTCGACAGCGATCCGCGGCCCGAACGGCTCCACGACGCCTTCCCCGGCGAGACGCTCGCACGACTGCGCCGCCTCAAGGCCCGCTACGACCCCGGCAACCGCTTCGACCAGAACTTCGCGATCCCGCCGGCGGATCTGGCGGAGCCGGCGCTGCCGGTGTAGGCCGGCGGGCGGGCGGCGCCCGCGACCGCGACGGCGCGCGCGGCGCGGACCGCGCGCGTGTTGCCGGCGTCGGCGACGGCGATGTTGACGACGCGGCCGGTGGCGGCGCGCGCCTGTGCGAGCAGCGTGACGTGGTGGGTGCGGCCGGGGGCGAGCGCGGGGAGGCGCCAGCAGATGTGCGCGCGGCGGGCGGCGGGCACGCGGCGAGCAGTGGG
>NZ_JAWSTH010000187.1:0-4873 GCF_033542075.1 Conexibacter stalactiti | reverse complement strand
GCCCCCGCCGGCGTGCCGTCCCCGGCCCGCGCGCACGAGCAGAAGCCCGCCGGCCGGGCGCGGCGACCCGGTCAGCCGGCCGCCCGCGCCGACGCGCCCGCGCCCGAGCTGGCGCGTGCGCTGGCCGATGCGCTCGCGCAGCCGCCGGCGCCGCGCGCGGCGGTCGCCGCCGAGCGCGCCACGGCCGCCGAGAGCTTCCGCCTCCTGCGGCTGCTGCTGAGCCGCGGCCGCGTCACGCCGCGCGAGGGCGACGACCTCGCCGAGCTGCCGCTGCGCCCGTCGGCGTATGCCGATGCGGAGGTCTCCGCATGAGCGCGACGACGACTCAGACCGCGCGCGCCGTGGGCGGCGTCCGCGCTGGCGGCACCGCGGGTGGCGCCGCCGATGCTGGCGGTTCCGCGCGCGGCGCGGCGCTCCCGCCGGCGCGGCTGCGCGCCGTCGCGGGGGAGCAGCTCGGCGTCGCCGCCGGGCAGCTCGCCGCCGGCGCCGGCAACCTCGCCTTCTCGCTGGTCGCCGCGCGCCTGCTGGCACCGGGCGCGTTCGCGCAGCTCGCGGCCTTCCTCGCGCTCTACCTGCTGCTGCACATGCCGCTCGCCAGCCTCAGCGCCGGCGGCGCGCTGGCGCCGGCCGCCGTGCCCCCGCTGCGGCGCCGTCTGTGGCGGATCGGCGCTGCCGCCGGTCTCGCGCTGGCCGCGCTCGCCTGGCCGCTCAGCCTGCTGCTGTCGTTGCCGCTCCCGCTGCTGCTGGCGCTTGCCGTCGCCGCGCCGGCGGCCGGCCCGATCGCGCTCGAACGCGGCCGCCTCTACGGCCTGCGCCGCGCGCGCGGCGTCGTCGCCAGCCTGCTCGCCGAGCCCGGCGTGCGGCTGACGCTCGGCGTCCTGCTCGCGATCCCCTGCGGCGCGATCGGCGGTGCCTTCGCGGTCGCTGCCGCCGGCTGGGTCGGCCTCGGCGTCGCCTGGTGGGCCGGGCGTGGCGCCGCGCCCCAAGCCGCGCATGAGATCGCGCCGGGCACCGCGCGTGAGGTCACGCGGGGCACCGCGCGTGAGGTCACGCGGGGCACCGCGCGTGAGGTCGCGCGGGGCACCGCGCGTGAGGTCACGCGGGGCACCGCGCGCGAGGTCGTGCCGGGCACCGCGCGCGCGGCTGCGCCGAGCCACGCGCCTGAGGCGAACGCCGCCCGCCGCGCTTGGCCGGCCGTCACCGCCTTCCTGCTGCTCGCGCTCGTGCAGAGTCAGGACGTGCTGTTCGCGCAGGCGCTGCTGCCCGACGGCGAGGCCGGGCGGTTCGCCGTCGTCTCGACGCTCGGCGGGATCGCCGCCTTCGCGACCACGACCGTGCCGCTGATGCTGCTGCCGCGCGCCGCGGGCGGCGACCGCCGGGCGCTGCCGGTCGCGCTCGTCGTCGCGGCGCTGCTCGGCGGCGGCGCGACGACGATCGCCGCGCTCGCTCCCGCCGACCTGCTGCGCGACGCCTTCGGCGCCGATTACGGTCCTGTCGCACCGCTCGTCGGCCCCTACGTCGGCGCGATGGCGCTGCTCGGGATCGCGCGCGTGCTCGTCGCCGACGCCTGCGCGCGCGGCCGCGGTCGCGCGCTGCTGTGGCCGATCGGCGCCGCCGTCGCGCTGCAGGCGACGCTGCTGGCGGCGACGGCCGACGATGCCGCCGGGATCGCCCGCGCGACGGTCGTCAGCGCCGCCGCGCTGACCGCCGTGCTCGCCGCGTGGACGCTCGCCGCCCTCCGCGGTGGAGACGGCGCGACCGTCATCCGCTTCCCGGCACCCGACCTCGCCGGCGGCACGCGCGCGGCGGCGCAGCGGCTCGCGGGGCTCGCGCGCGATCCTGTCTTCCTCGCGGTCGTGCTCGCGACCGTCGCCGCCGCCGCGCTGCGGCTGCTGGCGCTGCGCGGCATCTGGCTCGACGAGGCGACCTCGATCCAGCAGGCGCAGCTGCCGTTCGGCGAGATGCTCGACCGCCTGCGCGCGACCGACGTCCACCCGCCGCTGCATCACATCTCGATGTGGCTGACCGTGCGGGCGTTCGGGACCGGTGAGCTGGCCGTCCGCGTCCCCTCGCTGATCGCCGGCACCGCGCTCGTGCCGCTCCTCTACGCGACCGCGCGCGATCTCTGGGACCGCCGCGCCGGCGTCGCCGCCGCGGTGCTCGGCACCGTCGCGCCGTTCGTCGTCTGGTACTCGGCCGAGGCGCGCATGTACGCCTTCTTCATGCTGTTCGCGCTGCTGGCGGTGTGGGCGCAGGTGCGCATCACCGAGCACGGCGGCCGCACGCGCGACTGGGCGCTCTACGCCGTCGCGACCGTGCTGCTGCTGTACGACCAGTACTTCGCGATCCTCGTCGTCGGCGTCCAGCAGGCCGCCTTCGCGCTGACCGGCTGGTCGCGCCTCGGCGCGGCCCGCCGGGCGCGCGCCGACGAGCGTGACGCCGAGGCGAAGATCGCCGCCCGCAACGCCTTTCTGCGCGGCTGGCTGATCAGCGGCGCGGTGATCGCGCTCGCGCTGCTGCCGCTGCTCGACTTCGCGCACGCGCAGTTCAGCGCCAACGAGGCGGCCGGGCGCGGCTTCGACTCGCCGGCGCAGGCCGGCGCCGGCGTCGCGCAGGGCGGCACCGCCCAGCAGCCGTCGGTCTACGGCGCGATCACGAACCTCGTGTGGGCGCTGTGGGGCTACCACTCCGACAGCCTGATGGCCAACCTGACCGCCCTCTGGCCGGCCGGGATGCTGCTGGCGCTGCTGCTGCTCGGCCGCGGCCGCTCGCGCGGCACGGCGCTTGTCGCGGCGGTCGCGATCCTGCCGGCGGCGGCGCTGTTCGCCGTCGGCGAGCTGAAGCCGGCGCTGTTCGAGGTCCGCTACTTCATCGCCGCCGTGCCGATGCTGCTGCTGCTGGTCGCACGCGCGCTGACGAGCTGGGCCGCGAGCCGGCTGGCGACCGGGCTGCTGGTCGCCGCCTTCGCCGCGACGCTCGCCGGCGGGCTGCTCGACCAGCAGGTCAACGGCGCCAACCCGCGCCTCTACGACTTCCGCGGCGCGCTCGAGGCGGTCGAGCGCCGCGCCGGACCGCACGACGTCCTGATCTACAACCCCGACTACCTGACCGACGTGATCTCCTACTACGCGCCCGGCGTCAACGCGCAGCCGATGGGGAGGGACCTGCCGAAGCGCAGAGACGCGACGCTGTTCGTGCTCGGCAGCTTCCTCGACAAGCCGGCCTTCGCGGCGTCGACCGGCGGGCTCGTCGAGAAGCTCAGAGAGACGCGCACGCTCGTGCGCACGTGGAGACTGGCGCAGGTGCGGGTCTGGGAGTTCCGCCGATGACGCAGACGACCGATCCCCGCCTGAACCCGCCCTCGTGGAGCGCGGCGCCGCCGACCCGGCGTCACCGCCTGCGCGTGCGCTTCCTGATCGGCCTCGCCGCGCCGCTGACGCTGTTCTACTTCGCCTGGCTGCTGACGCCCGAGCGCGTCGGCAACCCGGCGCTGTACGCGCTGCTGGTCGCCGCCGAGCTGTTCAACGTCGTGCAGGCCGCCGGCTTCTGGTGGACCTGCTCGCGCGAGCGCGTCCGCGAGCCGCGCGCCTGGAGCGGCGTGCGCGAACCGGACGTCGACGTGCTGGTGCCGGTCTACGGCGAACCGGTCGAGGTCGTCGAGCCGACGATCGCGGCCGCCGTCGCGCTGCCCGGCGCGCGCGTCACCGTCCACCTGCTCGACGACGGCGGCGACGACGCGATGCGGGCGCTCGCCGAACGTCACGGCGCCGGCTATCTGCGGCGCCCGCGCGACACGGGCGCGAAGGCCGGCAACGTCAACGACGCGCTCGCGCTGACGCAGGCGCCGTTCGTCGTGATCCTCGACTGCGACCACGTCCCGCGGCGCGACTTCCTGACCGCGACGCTCGGCCACTTCGAGGACCGCCGGCTCGCCTTCGTGCAGACGCCGCAGCACTACGCCAACGCCGGCCGCGGCGGCGTCGCGGCCGCCGCGTGGAGCCAGCAGGCGCTGTTCTTCGGCGCGATCGCGCGCGGCAAGGACGGCCACGACGCGATGTTCTGTTGCGGCACCAACGTCGTCTTCCGCCGCGCCGCGCTGGAGCAGGCCGGCGGCTTCCCGGAGTCGTCGCTGACGGAGGACTTCGAGCTGTCGGTGAAGCTGCACGAGCAGGGCTGGAGATCGGCCTACCTGCCGCGCGTGCTCGCCGACGGGCTCGGGCCCGAGGACATGGCCGCCTACGTCGGCCAGCAGCATCGCTGGGCGCGCGGCTGCCTCTCGTCGATCCGCACCGTGCTGCGCGCGCAGATGCCGTGGCGGCTGAAGACGCACTACCTGCTGTCCTCGATGTTCTTCCTCTCCGGTTGGACGCTGCTGGTGTACATGGCCTTCCCGGTGATCCGGATCGCGACCGGCGCGCAGCCGCTCGCAGGCGCGACGGCCGACCAGTTCCTGCTCCACTTCGCGCCCTACTTCGGACTCGCGCTGTGGATGGTCGCGTTGGCCGGCGGCGGCTCCTATCGCTTCGCTGCGTACGCGTTGCAGGCGGCCAGCGCGTGGATCCACGTGCACGCGTCGCTGCTCGTGCTCGCCGGCCGCAGAGGCCGCTTCGTCGTGACGCCGAAGCAGGGCGCCGCCGGCCGTCAGCCGCGCGCGGTCGCGGTGCCGCTGGCGGTGATGGCGGTGCTCGTCGGCATCGCGCTCTACGGCCTCGCGCGCGACCAGGGGCCGGCGACGCTCAACAACGTCGCGTTCGCGGCGCTGCACGTCTGCGTGCTGGCGAGCGGCGTGTGGCCGGCGCTGCGCGGCAGCGAGGCGGTCGCGGCGGCGGCCGCGGCGCGCGCCGACGCCTCGCGGACGGCCGAGCGCGAGCGG
>NZ_JAWSTH010000186.1:0-4959 GCF_033542075.1 Conexibacter stalactiti | reverse complement strand
AGATCGCCGCCGTCCCGCCCGCCGCGGCCACCCCCTCCCACAGCGCCCCCACCGCGCCCGCCGCCGCCGCGCCCGCCAGCGGCGCCGCCGTCACCGCGCCCCGCTCCACCAGCGCAGCGCCCGCGCCGTGCGGACGTCGAGGGCACCGCGCGCTGGCGGCATCGGTGCCCGTCGCTCCGACCGCCGCGACGCGCGCTCGCGCCCTGGCGGCCTCGCGACGCGAGGGCGAGGCGGGAGCAGCCGGCGCTTGGGCGTCCCCGCGGCGGGCGGGCGGGGGAAGCGAGTGAGCCGCGGGAGGCCGCCGCCGCTGCGCCCGCTCACGCTCCCACCCCGTTCCAGCCGGCCGCCGTCAGCCGTGCCTCCAACGGCTCCGGGAGCGGCAGGCGCCAGCGGCCGCGGCCGTCACGCAGGGCGTACAGCTCGCGCGTGCCGACGCCGCCGGCGACCCGTTCGACGGCGCTGACCGCCACGACGCGGCGACTGCCGTCCCCTTCGCGGCGCTGGTGGACGACGAGGTCGATCGCGCCGGCGACCTGCTCGCGGATCGCCGCGTGCGGAAGCGCGACGTCGGCCATCAGCGCGAGCGTCTCGACGCGCCGCAGCGCCTCCTCGGCCGAACCGGCGTGGACGGTCGAGAGCGAGCCGTCGTGACCGCTGGCCATCGCGCTGAGCATGTCGAGCGCCTCGCCGCCGCGGACCTCCCCCACGACGATCCGGTCGGGCCGCATCCGCAGCGCGTTGCGCACCAGCCGCCGGATCGTCACCTCGCCGCGGCCCTCCAGCGACGGCGGCCGCGCCTCCAGCCGCACGACGTGCGGCTGACGCAGCTGCAGCTCCGCCGCGTCCTCGATCGTCACGATCCGCTCGCCGTCGCCGATGAAGCTCGACAGCGCGCCGAGCGTCGTCGTCTTGCCCGAGCCGGTGCCGCCGCTGACCAGCAGCGTCAGGCGCCCGCGCACGCACGCGCGCAGGAAGTCGTGCAGCGGCGCGTCGATCGTGCCGGCGGCGAGCAGGTCGTCGGGTCCGAAGCCGCGGCGGCGAAAGCGGCGGATTGTCAGCGCCGGCCCGTCGAGCGCAAGCGGCGGGATCACGACGTTCACGCGCGAGCCGTCGGGCAGGCGCGCGTCGCACAGCGGCGCGGCCTCGTCGACACGGCGGCCGAGCGGCGCGAGGATCCGCTCGATCGCGTGACGCAGCTCCTCCACTGACGCGAAGGCGGCGTCGGTCGGCTCGATCCGCCCGCCGCGCTCGACCCACACCGACGCCGCGCCGTTGACCATCACCTCGTCGACGCTCGGGTCGGCCAACAGCGGCTCCAACGGGCCGAGACCGAAGGCGCGCTCGGCGACGCGGCGACGCAGCTCCTCGCGCTCGGCCTCGCTCAGCAGGGCGCCGTCGCGCTCGACCAGCGCACCGATCCGCGCCGGCGCCTCGGCCGCCCCGCCTTCCCCCGCCGCATCGTGCACCAGGCGCTCGTGCAGCTCCCCGGCAGCCTCGTCAAGTCGTCGCGCTCGTTCGCTCATGGCGGCCTTGAGCCGCCAACCTGGCGCGTTTCGCCCCCCAGATGTCAGATCTGGCGCAAGTTGCGGGCTGTGCGGCCGATCAACTGGGAGATGAGCGTCGAGCTCGCCGATTCCCCCTTCCCCGCAGCGGACGACGTCGCGATCGCGCGCCAGCCGATCCACGACCGCTGGACCCGCGTCGTCGGCTACGAGCTGCTGTTCCGCGGCGCCACCCACCGCGCCGGCTTCGACGAAGAGCGCGCGACCGCCAGCGTGATCGTCGAGACCTTCACCGGCATCGGCGTCGGCGTCGTCGTCGGGCGCCAGCCGGCGCACGTGCACCTCTCGCGGCGCTTCCTGCTCGAGCTGCACGCCTTCGCGCTGCCGGCCGACCGCGTCGTGCTCGAAGTCGACGCGCCCGACCGCAACGACGCCGCGGTGCGCACCGTGCTGGAGCGGCTCGCCGAGCAGGAATACCGCATATCGCTCGAGTGCGATCCGCTCGGCCCGCTGCCCGATCCCGCGCTCACGCGAATCGCCGACAGCGTCAAGCTCGACGTCAGCGACCTCACGCCCGAGCAGCTGACCGACGCCGCCGAGCGCTTCAGCGCGACGACCAGCAACCTGATCGCGGCCGGCGTCGACACGCCGGCGCTGCTGAAGGCCTGCCGCGCGCTCGGCTTCCACGGCTTCCAGGGCTTCTTCTTCTGCACCCCCGACGTCGTCCGCTCGCACACGCCGCCGGTCTCGAGGCTGACGGAGCTGCGCTCGCTCGCGACGCTCTACTCGCAGACGCTCTCCTTCGAGGAGTTCGAGCGCGTGATCACCCGCGACGTCGGGCTCAGCTACCGGCTGCTCTGCTACCTCAACTCGGCCTTCTTCAACCTCCCCCGCCACGTCGCCTCCGTGCGCGAGGCGCTGATGATGCTGGGGATGAAGGCCGTCCGCCGTTGGGCGACGCTGATCGCGCTCTCCGGCAGCGAGGAGAAGCCGAACGAGCTGACCGTGACGGCGCTGCTGCGCGGCCGTCTCTGCGAGCTGATCGGCCGGCGCCGCCCGGCCGCGACCGTCGGCTCAGACGCCTTCTTCACGGTCGGGCTCTTCTCCGTCATGGACGCGATCATGGACGCGCCGCTGGACGAGGTGCTGGAGGCGCTGCCGCTCAACGCGGAGGCGCGGGTGGCGCTGCTCGACCGCACCGGCCCGATGGGCGACGCGCTCGCCGCGATCATCGCCTACGAGAGAGGCGACCTGCGCGAGGTCGAGAAGCGCCTCCCGGGCCTCAACATGACCGAGCTGTACATCTCGGCGGTCCGCTGGGCCGACGCCGCCTGCGGCGCGCTCGACGAAGGCGAGACGGCGACGACGGCCGGCGCTCAGGAGAGCGACGACGCCGACGGCGACGACGAGCTGACGTCGATGCCGGCCTGAGCCAGCTCGCTGGCCGGCAGCCGCCGGCCGTCGGCGACGGGGACTCCGGATGCGTCCGCGGCGTCGATCAGCTCGCGCGCGATGACGCGCACGATCGCCTCGACGACGTCGGGCGCGAACTGCTCGCCGGCATGCGCGCGCAGCTCGTCGAGCGCCGCCTGCGGTGAGCGGGCGCTGCGGTAGGAGCGGTCGGTCGTCATCGCGTTGAAGGCGTCGCAGGCGGCGACGACGGCCGCCTCTCTGGGGATCGTCTCGCCGCGCAGGCCATCGGGGTAGCCGCCGCCGTCCCAGCGCTCGTGCGAGGCGCGCACGATCCTGCCGATGTCGGCGAGCGGGCCGCCGACGCGGTCGAGCATCCGCTGGCCCTCGACCGTGTGCGTCTTCATCAGCTCCCACTCCCGCTCGTCGAGCGGGCCCGGTCTGTTGATGATCTCGGTCGGGATCACGATCTTGCCGATGTCGTGCAGCAGCGCGGCCAGCTCGACGTTGTGGCGCTCGCGGTGGTCGAGGCCGAGCTCGTCGGCGACCTCGAGCGACAGCGCGACGACGCCGCGGGTGTGGTCGCCGCCGGTGTACTCGTCGGCATCCTCCAGCAGGTCGCCGAGCAGCATCGCGATGCCGCGGTAGGCGCCGCCCAGCTCGAGCGCCTGCTCCAGCCGCTCGTTGCGCTCGCGCGCGAAGACGGTCAGCAGCAGCGCGAGCGGCAGCACCAGCAGGAAGGCGTAAGGGCGGTCGACGGAGGCGATCGCCGCGAGCACGCCGGCCGGCGTCAGCAGCGCGTCGACCAGCCACACCCACTCCAGCGCGCGCAACTGGTCGCGCAGCGGTATGTCGAGCGCGAGCTTCGAGCGGACGGCCGAGACGACCAGCTCGATGCCGAACTGCGCGAACAGCGCCGGCAGCAGCCAGATCCAGTCGCCGCCGACGGGGTCGACGGCACCGGCGGCGAGCAGCACCAGCGCCGGGCCGACGGCATGCCAGGCGTCGCCGGGCAGCATCAGCGCGCGCGCCGGATGGAGCTTGCCGCGGATGTAGTCGGGCAGGTTGCCGACGACCATGCCGAGCAGCACCAGCAGCGGCACCAGCTCGGTCGGCAGCGTGTAGAGCATCGTCACGAAGACGAGCTGCGTCGGCACGGTGTGGCCGGCGCCGGCGTAGAAGCGAACGTGGCTGAGGGCGCCGTAGGCGAGCACCAGGACGATCGCGGGGCCGATCTCGAGGTCGCGGCCGGAGTCGAACCCGATCGCGATCGCGATCACGGCGGCGAGGAACGGCAGGCCGATCGCCAGCTCGGCGCGGATCTCGTGCCAGGACGGGGCTTCGGCGCGTCTCATCGGCGCGCTCCGCAAGCGGGCGCGTCGGCGCGCGCCGAGCCGGCCGTGCCAGACGATGGCACGGCAGCGGTCGTCGACGGACGGACGAAGACGGGCACGACCCCGAATGTGAGCAGTCTCCTTGACATGCGCTCAGCGAGTGGATCGGCGCGAGCGACCGATCCCTTGAGTCCCGCGTGACGATCGGCACACGCGGAGGGTGATACCGGCTGGCGCCGCCGACTGACGCAATCCACGTTGCAGCAGCGCCCGAGCGCTCATCGCAGTCGCTCGTCGACCGCGAGCCCGGCGCGTCCGCGCCTGCGGTCCGTCGGGGCGCGCGGCAGCAGCCGCAGCTCGCGCGCGAAGCTCTGGGCTGCCGCGAGGTAGACCGCCTGCGCGACCGTCACCCGCAGCGACGCGGCGACCGTCGCGCCGCCCGGCTCCGCCGACGCCTCGACCGCGGCCGGCGGTGCGCCCGCGTCCAGCACCTCGACGTCCTCCAGCGCCAGCACAGTCGTGCCGGGACGGTTGCCGGCGGCGTCGCGCGTCACGAGCACGTCGACGCGGGCGCCGGCGACGACGGTCGCCGGATCGCCGCGCGCGAGCACCTCGGCGACGCGCTCGCCGGCGCCGACCGGCGGTGCCGCCGCGCCGGGCGTCCGCAGCACCGCGCGGGTGACATAGGCGCCGGCCGGCAGCGCGACTGCCGC
>NZ_JAWSTH010000185.1:0-5085 GCF_033542075.1 Conexibacter stalactiti | reverse complement strand
CGCGCGCGGCGCGCAGCCGCCTCGGGCTCGCCGACGCGCTCGCGGCCGCGGGCGA
This sequence comes from Conexibacter stalactiti, assembly GCF_033542075.1. Taxonomy (NCBI): domain Bacteria; kingdom Bacillati; phylum Actinomycetota; class Thermoleophilia; order Solirubrobacterales; family Conexibacteraceae; genus Conexibacter; species Conexibacter stalactiti. The sequence continues at coordinate 5,030 of NZ_JAWSTH010000185.1, read as the reverse complement.
GAGCGACGCCGCCGCGCGCGAGCGGGCCGGCGCGCTGTGGGAGCTGCGCGCGCTCGGGATGGTCGAGCGCTAGGAGGCGCTGTCGGCCGTCTCGGGCGTGGCCGCCGTCGCCCGCTTCTTGCGCGCGAGCCGCTTCGGCCGTCTCACGCGCACCTCCTGCGCGAGGTAGTACGAGCCGACGACGAAGACGAACGCGGCGACCTGCGCGCCGACGGTCTCCCACGTCGGGTAGACACCGAACCAGAGGCTCAGCCAATAGGGCGGGTCGAAGCCCATCGGCGTGATCGGCAGCCAGCCGGTCCCCTGCATCGTGCGCGCCGTCTGCCCGACCATCACGACGAGCACGAAGCCGATCATCACGCCGGTGACGATCAGCATCTTCTTGTACGGCAGCTTGCGCTGGACGGCGAACGTCAGGACGGCGACGCCGAGCACCATCGCGAGGCCGAGGCCGGCGCCCTCGACGACCGTCGCGGTGCCGGCGCTCAGCTCCAGCGACTGCAGGAAGAGGACCGTCTCGAAGCCCTCGCGGTAGACCGAGGTCAGCCCGAGCAGCACGAGGCCGACCACCTGCGCGGAGATGAAGCCGACTCTGTCGTATCTCTCCAGCCGTCTGCGCTGGCGGTGGAACTTGCCGATCCACTCGCTCCAGTAGACCTTGTGGAAGAACCAGTTGGTGATCAGCAGCAGGACCGCGATCGCGATCACGCCGACGACGGCCTCCAGCTTCTCGCCGTACTGGTCCAGCGACGTCAGCAGCGTCTGCGCCAGCACCCAGGTGACGATCGAGGCGAGCAGGCCGAGAGCGGCGCCGATCAGCACCGGCCGCCGCATCCGTCGCTTGGCGCCGACGAACGAGGCCGTGATCGCGGCGAGGATCAGGACCGCCTCCAGCCCCTCGCGGAAGACGAGGATCGCCGAGTTGACGACGACCTGGGTCTTGTTCGCGCTGTCGCCGAGCGTCGCGGCGGCATCGCCGAGCTTCTCGTCGAGCACGATCCGCGTCTCGTGGATGTCGCGCCGTGAGGCGCGGTCGGCGATCAGCGTCGCGAGGCCGTCCTGGTCGAGCGCGCCGAACCAGATCAGGCCCTCGACGTCGAGCGCGAGGCCGGGGTCGAACGCCTTCAGGCGGCGCTCGGGACCGAACTCGAAGAAGGCGTACGCCTCCAGCCGCGCCTGCTCGGCCTGCTGGTACTGGCCGGCGCCGGCGGCCGCCTCCATGCGATCGAGCGTCAGCGCGATCAGGTCGTAGTCGGACTCGTCGGTCGCCTCCTGCCACGCCTGCGGCATGATCGCCTCGAGCCCGTCCTCGATCTGCGAGGTCAGCTCGTCGACCTCGCCGGAGGGCGTCACGCCCTCCTTTCTCTTCGTCGCCTCGTCGACGATCGCGCCGAGTCTGTCGAGCTGCTCGGCGATCGCCGCGGTGCGGGTCGGGTCGCGCTTGGCGAGCGTCGCCTGCAGGTCCTGGAACGCGGCGGTCGCGCCCGATTGGAAGGCGACCGCCTCCTGGATCTCGAAGTCGAGGTTGACGCGCCCGTCCTTGACGCCGCGGCCGTACTCGACCGGCACGAGCGCGAGGAAGCGCAGCAGCTGCTGGGCGCGGCGCGCGGCCTCCTCGTCGGTGAAGGGCGCGGCGGTGAAGCCGTCGAGCGCGGCGACCGCGTCGGCGTGCGCCGCTCTGAAGCCGGCCGAGTCGCCGGTGCGCGCCGCTCTCTGCAGCGCGGCGTAGGCGGCGAGCGCGCTGTCGGCTCTCGCGTCGCCCATGTCCTGCAGGTAGCGCGGCAGCAGGATGCGGAAGTAGCCGGCCGCCTGCGCGGCGGCCTCGGCGCGGCGGTTGGGCAGGTCGCGCTCGTCGCCGCGGGCGGCGTCGTCGAGCAGCTCGCGCAGCCGCCCCTGATAGGCGTCGAGCAGGTCCTTGACGACGATCGCGCGGGCGGCGTCGGGCGTCACTCTTCTGCTCGCGAGCTGCTGGATCGCGAGCGTCGCGTCGCCGCCGGGGCGGGTGAAGCGGGTCGCGGTGCGGAACTCGCGCAGCAGCAGCCACTGTCTGGCGGTCGCGGCGTCGCCGTCGGCGACGGCGTCGAGCGTCACCTCGTAGGCGCCGGCGAAGAGCGCGGCGCGGATCTCGCCGCGGGCGGCGGCGAGCGCCACCTCATCGCCTGCTCTGGCCGCTCTGAGCGCGTCGTCGAAGCCGGCGAGGATCGCTCTGCCGGCGTCGGGATCGGCGGCGCTGACGGTCTTTGCCAGCGACCGCTCGTATTGCAAGCGAGCGCGCTCGACGGCCTGCACGGCCTCCGCGCTGGTGCCGAGGATCAGCGCCGTCTGCGCCTCGAACAGCTGCCCGCGCACCTGGTCGGCGACGCGCCACGGCTGGGCGGCGGCAGCGCCGCCGCCTGCCGCGGAGCTGCCGCCGGCCGTCGCCGCCCCGGCCGCGCCCGCCACCGCCCCGCCCCCGCTCAGCAGCAGCGCGATCAGTGCGAGCAGGAGCGGCAGCGGACGGCGGCGGTACGTCATGCGTCGATCAGTTCTCCAGCGTGATGTTCAACTGCGCGGCGGCCTGCGAGACCTGGCCCGCGATCGCCTCCGCCTGGTCCTGCGCCTCGCCGCCGAGCGTGTCGGCGTCGCTGGCGGTGAATCTGCGGCCGTCGGCCTCCTCGTCGCGCAGCCGCTCGGCGAACGCGGTCAGTCTTCTCAGCGAGGTGCCGGTCTGCTTCGCCTGCTCGGCGTCGACGCCCGCGATCGACGGCTCGATCGAGTCGTAGACGAGCACGAGGCCGCCGAGGATGTCGGCGATGTCGGAGAGGCGCGAGGTGCCGACGAAGCCGGACTCGGTCGCTCTGTCGCCCGCGACGAAGCGCGAGTTCTTCCACGCCTCGAAGTACTCCGACATCGTCGGCGTCATCACGACGACGGCGGTGAAGACGTCCTCCGGGGCCGGCTCCCATCTGTGCGCGGCGTCGTCGAGCTCCTGCGCGGTCGTGTGGAAGTCTCTCGCGGTCGCGACGAGGAAGTCGGCGTCGGGAAGGGCCTCTCCGAACACCACTCTGCCATCACCGTTCAGGTCCGGTCTCACACCTCTGACGGTGAATCTCGGCTCGGTGCCGAAGACCGACGTCTCGACGAGCGCGAAGAAGTTGCCCGGCTGTCTGTACGTCTTGCCGGCCGGCGTTCTGATCGAGAACGGCACCGCGTTCTCCGGGTCGCTGGCGTCACCGCCGGCGTCGATGATCACGTCGAAGTCGGCCAGCTCGGGGACACCCGCGACGACGCCCTCCATCTCCTCGTAGGAGGGGTTGGCGGTGCGCAGGTCTCTCTGCAGCTGCGTGACGAGCCGCTGGACCTCGGGCCCTCTCGTCGCCAGCAGTCTGGCGTAGTCGAAGTCGGCCGACTCAGCCAGCGCGTAGTACGCCTCGGCGTCTCTCTGCAGCGTCTCGGTGTCGGTGATGAGCCGCTGCGTGTGCTCGTAGAGGTAGTCCTGGATCGGCGCGTAGTCGATCTGCGCGGCCGCGGTCGTCGCCGTCGTCGAGGCGCCGGTCGCGGCGCTGGTGCTCGCCGAATCGTCGTCGCTGCCGCAAGCCGACAGCGCGAGCGCCGCGCCGACGGCCAGCAGCGCAGGCGCATTGCGCCAGCGCGTGATCAGGTTCGTCATCGTTCTCCTGAGAGGGTGAGTGGGCCTTGCTCGCCCGCGGGGCGACGATTAGGGCATCCTAACATTAGGTGGCCTTTATGGACGCTTCCCGCGGGGCGAGGGGATCAATTGGGCGCGTGCACGCCTTCGTCGTCGTTGGGTCGGTTGCGGCCGAAGACGCGCTCCTGCAACGCCGGCCGCGCGGTCGTGTCGACGTCGCCGACGAGCTGGCAGAGCGCGCCGGGGAACGGCGTCGTGGAGGCGTTTCCGCCATACGGGTCGGTCCAGTACAGGCGCGCCCCGCCGGCGTTGTCGAGCGTCGTCTCACGCAGGTAGACGTCGCGGTGGGTGCCGTCGAACGGTGAGCGCGGATCGTTGAAGGCGTAGGCGCTCGGGAGCGTCCCGCCTGCCGTGGCCCCGTCGCAGGCGGCCGAACGGGCGCGGTCACCGTTGCCTTCGACCTCCCAGCAGAGGTCGAGCGTGCGGCCCAGTCTCGTGCTCGCGCCCGGGTTGGCGTAGCGGCTCGGGTCGAAGACGCCGAAGGCCGGGTCGAACGCCGCCAGCGTGCGCCCGTCGGCGGTCCGCAGCTCGTTGCTCGCGCTCCACTTCTCGTACAGCGCCCACGCCGAGGTCGTCACGCCCGCTCTGACCAGCGTCGTCTGCTCGACGCAGGCGCGATCGGGGATCGAACGGCTGCCGGCGCCGCTCGGATAGCCGTTGTCGGTCGTCGTCACGCTCGTCGCCGGATCGCAGGCGCGCACGTAGCTGCCGGGCGGGCCGAAGCGGCTGATCGTGTCGCTGACCAGCTCGGTGCCGTCGTCGCAGCGGACGGCGTAGAGCAGCTCGTGGACGTTGTTGGAGAGCGCGTCGGGCGAGTGCGAGCCCTGATGGACGGAGACGAGGTAGTCGCAGGTGACGCCGACGCTCGATCCGTCGGCGGCCAGCAGCCTGACGTCGTTCTCGTAGTCGACCTTGTAGCCGACGTTGTCCTCGTGGCGGATTCTCGTGCCGGGGTTGGCAGCGGCGTAGACGTCGAGCGATTCGGTCGCGAGGCCGAACGGGATCCCGGCGTACTGCTCCGCGCCGGCCGCCGCGAGGTGGTCGGCGACCCAGTCGCCGATGTCGGAGCCGGCCGGATCGCGGCCGTGCTCGTGACCGAAGGTGCAGCGAGCGCCGGTCGCCGGGTCGATCGTCGTCGGCGGGTGCCAGGTCGGGTAGCGCTTGCCGTCGGGACCGATCACCGAGTAGCGCTCGTGGACGGTCGCGGGACAGCTGTCGTAGACCGACGGCGTCCAGCTCGCGGAGGCGTACGACGGCTGCGCCGGCGGCAGCTGCGGCGGCAGGCCGTCGCCGGCCGGGGCCGGCGCGGGCTGCTGCGGCGCGGGCAGCGCCGGTGCGGGCG
>NZ_JAWSTH010000184.1:0-5150 GCF_033542075.1 Conexibacter stalactiti | reverse complement strand
CCGGTGCCGCGGCCGCGCCTGCGGCTGGCGCAGGACGTCGCGCGCAAGCTCGGCCGGCTCGACTGGGAGCGGGCGGTCGCGCGCCCGCTGGGCCAGACGCGCCGCGCGGTCCTGGGCGACGCGGCCGCCGCGCCGCCGCGCTTCCTCGTGCGCGTCGACGAGTTCCCCCACTACCAGGCGTGGGAGGAGCCGGAGCGCTTCGGGGGCGAGCGCTTCGCCCGCTTCCACGCGCTGATGAGCGCCGCGCGCGTGCCGTACCTGATCGCCGTCACCCCGCGTCTCAGCAGAGCGCCGCTGTCGCCGCAGGAGACGCGCTCGCGTCCGCTCGACGCCGCTGAGCTGGCGCAGCTCGCGCAGCTGACGGCTGCCGACGACGTCACGATCGCGCTGCACGGCCGCGACCACCGCACCCGCTTCGAGGCCCCGCGCAGACACTCCGAGCTGTGTGGGCTGGCGCCGGCCGACGCCGAGGCGCTGCTCGACGACGCGCTCGCGCAGCTCGCCGCCCACGGCGTCGAGCCGGAGATCTTCGTGCCGCCGTACAACCGCTTCGACGCCGCCCACCTGGCGCTGCTGGCAGAGCGTTTCGCCGTCGTCTGCGGCGGCCCGGAGTCGATCGGGACGATCGGCTTCCGTCGCTCGCCCGTCTGGTTCCACGACGCCGTCCACCTGCCGGGCTACGCGCCGCTCTACGGCCACGCGCGCGAGGTGCTGCCGGCGGCTGAGCGCTCGCTCGCCGCGCGCGACGGGCTGTGGACGCCGATCGTCCTGCACTGGGGCTGGGAGTCCGACGCCGGCTGGGAGGAGCTGGAGCGGCTGCTGGAGCTGATCGCGCCGCACGCTGCCCGGTGGGACGACTTCCTCGCGGCGGTGCGGCGCAGCGGGGAGGGGGTCGCGTGAGCGAGCAGCCGCAGCCGCCCGCCGGCGTCGCGCCGGCCACCGACCTGCTCGCCGAGCTGCGCGAGCGCTTCCCGCGCGTCGCGGTCGTGCACGACTGGCTGACGATCCCCGGCGGCTCCGAGGACGTCGTCGTCCAGCTGCTGGAGATGTTCCCGCACGCGGAGCTGTTCACCTCCGTCTACGACCCGGCACCGTGGCCGCCGATCATCACGCAGCGTCCCGTCCACGCCTCGTTCCTCAACCGCATCCCCGGCGCGACGGCCAACTACCCGAAGCTGCTGCCGCTGATGAACCGCGCCTTCGAGTCGTTCGACCTCTCCGGCTTCGACCTCGTCCTCTCCAGCAGCCACGCCAACGCCAAGAACGTCCACACCCCGCCCGGCACGCTGCACGTCTGCTACTGCCACACGCCGATGCGCTACGCGTGGGAGCCGGAGTTCCTCGCCGGGGAGGAGATCGGCCGCGCGATGCGGCTGGCGCTGCCGCCGCTGCTGCGCAAGCTGCGCAAGGACGACCTCGCCGGCGCCGCGCGGCCCGACGTCTTCGTCGCCAACTCGGCGTACGTCGCTGCTCGGATCGAGCGCTTCTACGGCCGCGAGGCGCACGTCGTCCATCCGCCGGTCGACGTCGACCACTACCTCGGGCTGGAGCGCGCGGCCGATGACTTCTACCTCGTCTTCGGCCGCGTCGTGCCGTACAAGCGCGTCGACCTCGCCGTCGCCGCGGGGGACCTGCTCGACCGCCGCGTCAAGATCGCCGGCGGCGGCCGCGCGCTGGAGGCGGTTCGCGCCGCGGCCGGTCCGCGCAGCTCCGCCGACTTCCTCGGCCGCGTCTCCGACGCCGACCGCGACGCGCTGCTCGGCGGCGCGCGGGCGCTGCTGTTCCCCGGCGAGGAGGACTTCGGGATCGTCCCGGTCGAGGCGCAGGCGGCGGGGCTGCCGGTGATCGCCTACGGCGTCGGCGGCGCGCGCGAGACGGTCCGTGACGGCGAGACCGGCGTCCTGTTCGAGGAGCAGACGCCGGCCAGCCTGGCGGCCGCGATCGAGCGCTTCGAGGCGCTGACGCTCGACCCTGAGGCGCCGCGCCGCAACGCCCGCCGCTTCGGCCGCGAGCAGTTCCGCGCGCAGCTCGCCGCCGTGATCGCTGCGGCGGTATAGTCAGCGGCGGACCGTGCTAGGCGGGGAGGTAGCGGTGCCCTGCATCTGCAATCCGCTCTAGCAGAGCTGAATTCCCTTTCGAGGGACGCAGGCTCTCGGGGTCAGCGCGTCGCTCGGTGGCGTCGATGGCCAGGTCCCGCGCGATGTCGACCCGTGAACCAGGTCAGGTCCGGAAGGAAGCAGCCTTAAACGGTCACCGGCATGCGTTGCGGGAGCGCCTGACCGGAGTCATCCGACGGCGTCAGCGCCCGAGAACCCGTCTCGACGGAGGGTGCACGGTCCACTTCCTTCGCAGCAGCCGTCTCCCGCTCGCAAGAGCGGCGGACGGCTGCGCGCGCCGGCGGACGGCGCGCGCTCGCGGCTCCTACTCGACCGACTGACGCCCGAGCAGCGCCGGAACGGTCATCAGGGCGATCTTGAGATCGAGCCAGAGGCTCCAGTTCTCGATGTAGTAGTTGTCCCACTCGACGCGGTCGGCGAGCGAGGTCTGGCCGCGCAGGCCCTGCACCTGGGCCCAGCCCGTGAGGCCGGACTTGACCCGGTGGCGGTCGCCGTAGCGGTAGACGTGCTGCTCGAACGAGCGCGCGAAGCGGGTCCGCTCCGGGCGCGGGCCGACGAGCGACATCTCGCCTCTCAGCACGTTGACGAGCTGCGGCAGCTCGTCGAGCGAGGTCCGCCGCAGGAACTCGCCGACGCGCGTGCGGCGGTCGACGCCCTCGACGCCGCCGGGGGCCATGCCGCCCTGCGGGACGAAGTCGTCGCTCGACTCCGCGACCCGCATCGAGCGGAACTTGAGCATGTCGAACTCGCGCCCGTCGAGGCCGACGCGGCGCTGGCGGTAGAAGATCGGGCCGGGCGAGCTGAGGCGGACGGCGAGCGCGAGCATTCCCAGCAGCGGCGAGATCGCGATCAGGCCGAGCCCGGCGATGATGCGGTCGAGCGCGTACTTGAAGGCGAACTGCCAGCCCTTCGGGTCGACCGTCGCGGCGCGCAGCAGCGGCACGCCACCGAGGTGCTCGACCTCGACGCGGTTGTTGACCTCTTCGAACAGGCGCGGCACGACGACGACCTCGACGCCCAGCTCGCGGCAGCGCCGGATCAGGTTGAGCATCACGGCGTGGGGGGCGGTCGAGAAGGTCACGATCACCTGCTCGACGTTGTATCGCTGCACGACTTCTTGCAGATCCCAGCTGGCGCCGAGGACCGGCAGGCCGTCTCTCTCCTCGGTGTTGTCGATCAGCGGCTCCTTGTCGAGGAAGCCTATGGGCCGCAGGCCCAGCTCCGGGCGGGCGACGAGCCGCTGCGCGATCAGGTGGCCGACGCTGCCCGAGCCGACGATCAGGGTGTTGAGCCCCGTCTCGCCGCGGCGCAGCGCGCGAGCGCGGTCGAAGGTGATGCCGAGCCGGCCGGCGCCGAGGAAGACGAGCGCGAAGACCCACAGGCGCAGCGTCTGCTGGGCTATCTGCGGCTCGTTGTCGATGATCGCGTGGCTGAAGGTCAGCACCATCGCGGCGATCGAGGTCGCGGCGAAGACGCGCGCGATCATGTCGACGGGCGACTGGTGCAGCCGCAGCCCGTAGAAGCCGCGCGCCTCGAGGATCAGCAGCGTCAGCAGCGCGTAGCCGGCGCCCCAGAGGAAGTCCGACGTGGTCGTCTGGCCCGGGGAGGCGAGGACCGCCGTCGTGATGGCGAGCATCAGCATCGCCGAGTCGGCGATCCGATACATCCGCACGCGCTTCTGGCGGATCAACTTACGACGGTGCGTCGCATCGACGGCGGGAGCCGGTTGGGCAAGCGCGTCGCGAAGCTGTTCGGCGATTGTGGTGGCCACGGACCTCTGAAAAGCTCTTCGGCAGAAACGCGTGGGAGGTTGAGTCGAATCACCGGTTGATGGCGGATGCGCGCGCATGAGGCGGGCGGTAGGTGCTCGCGGCACCAGCCGGAACACCGCTGTGCGGGCACGGAGAAGCGGCGGGGCCGACGTGCCGGTCGCACGTCGGCCCCACTCGCTCAGACCAGTCGCGTCCGGCGGATGCTCCGACCGGTCGCTTCAGTCCTGCGGAATCAGCTCAGCGGCCGCGCGAAGCGGCGCAGACCAACACCGACGCCGACGAGCGCAATGCCGCCGATCGCCAGCAGGCCGAGGTCAAGCCCCGTGAAGGGCAGGGTGCTCTCGGAAGAGGCCACCTGCACCTGGGCGGGAGCCGGAGTGCTGGCACCGCCACCGGCGTTGCCTCCACCACCCTGCTCAACGGCCCCGAGGATTCCGCCACCGTTTCCTCCGTATGCGTCGCCCGTCGCGCTGGCCCCATACGCCGGGGCAGTCGCAGTGAAGGCGACGGCGACAACAGCCAAGATCAAGGCCAGTCGCTTCATCGAACCAATCCTTCCCATCCTTGTATTGGCCGGCCCGAAGCGCCCGTTGCGCCTCAAACCTACTTATTGCTTGCGATAGTGGCGAATTGCGCCTCAAAGTAGCACGGTCGCGCCGCCGCTACAACCAATGGGCCGGGCTCATACCGCCTCGCTACGCCGCGCGGGCGGCGTCAGGGCGAGCCGGTCAGGTCTTGAACATCTTGTCGAAGTCTCGTGAACGCCTCGGTGTACGAGAGCGGGTCGCCCCCGTCCAGCCGCGTCAGCGCCTCTGCGACGAGAGGCTCCGCGGGGCTCAACGCGCGGGCGCGCGTGAGATCGGCGCGGGCCGCGGCGCGATCCCCGAGCGTCGTCTCGGCGAGCGCGCGGCCGAAGTGCGAGAACCAGTCGCCGGGATCGCGCGCGATCGCCTCGTCGAAGCGGGCGCGGGCGGCACGCGGGCGGCCCAGCTCCAGCTCGATCACGCCCGCGGTCAGGGAGGCTCTGGCGCTCAGCGGGTTGAGTGAGGCGGCGCGGTCGAGCCGCGCGAGCGCGTCGCCGGGATCGTCGACCCAGCTGGCGGCGGCGTCGGTCGTCTCGCGCTCGGCCGCGAACGGGAGCGCGATCGCCAGCAGCGCCGCTACCGCCGCGACGGCGCCGAGCGTCGCGGCGGCGAGCGCGGCGAGCGCGGCGGGACGGCGGGGGCGCGGGGGCGGCGCGGTGACGTCGGCTGGCGGCGCG
>NZ_JAWSTH010000183.1:0-5377 GCF_033542075.1 Conexibacter stalactiti | reverse complement strand
AGTGGCGGCGCGGCCGGCACTCTGCCCGGCGGCAGCGGCGGCGCGGCCGGCGGGAGCTGAGCGCGATGGCGCCGCCGGTCGATCCCCGTCTGCTGCGCGCCAGCCGCGCCGCGCGCAGCCAGCTCGCCGCCGCGACGGCGCTGGCGGTCGCGGCGGCGGTGCTCGTCGTCGCGCAGGCCGTGCTGCTGGCCGACGTGATCGCGTCGGTCTTCATCGACGGCGCCGGGCTCGCCGCCGTGCGCGGCGAGCTGGTCGCGCTGGTCGCGACGATGGCGGCGCGCGCACTCGTCGCGGCCGGCTTCGAGCTGAGCGGCCGGCGCGGCGCCGCGCACGTGATGTCGGAGCTGCGCGAGCGGCTCGCCGAGCACCTGCTGGTGCGGCGGCCGCTGCGGCCGGCCGAGCGGACCGGCGAGCTGGCGACGACCGCCGTCCAGGGCGTCGACGCGCTGGAGGCGTACCTCGCCGGCTACGTGCCGCAGCTGGCGATGGCCGCGACCGTGCCGGCGGCCGTGCTCGGCTGGGTGGTGCTGAACGACTGGCTCGCGGCGCTGCTGCTGGCGCTCGGCGTGCCGCTGCTGGTGTTGTTCATGATCTTGATCGGGCGCTCCGCGGAGGCGGTCACGACGGCGCGCTTCCGCGCCCTCTCGCTGCTCGGAGCGCACTTCCTCGACGTCGTGCGCGGCCTGGAGACGCTGCGCGCGCACAACCGCGACCGCGCGCAGGAGGCGACGATCGCGGCCGCCGGCGAGCGCTACCGGGTGGAGACGATGGCGGCGCTGCGCGTCGCCTTCATGTCGGCGCTGGTGCTGGAGCTGGTCGCGATGATCGGCACGGCGCTCGTCGCCGCGACCGTCGGGATCCAACTGGTCGAGGGTGCGCTGACGCTTCACGTCGGGCTGGCCGTGCTGCTGCTGGCGCCCGAGCTGTACGCGCCGCTGCGCGAGGTCGGCCGCCAGTACCACGCCGGCGCCGACGGCCTCGCCGCCGCCGAACGGATCTTCGCCGTGCTCGACGAGCCGGTCGCGACGCCGGCGCCGGGGGCGGCGGCGTGGCCGTCGCCGGACGCGGCGGCGACTGCGTCTGCCGACGACGCGCCCGTCCCCGACCCGCGTACGCAGCCGCTGCGCTTCGAGGACGTCTCGTTCGCGCATCCCCGTCGTGGCGGCGCGGCTGGCGCAGAGCGCGGCGCGGCTGACGCAGAGCGCGGCGCGGCTGGCCCGGAGCGCGGCGCGATTGACGCAGAGCGCGGCCCGGCTGGCGCAGAGCGTGGCGCGGTTGACGCGGAGCGCGGCGCGGCGGTGCTCGCCGGGCTCACCCTGACGCTGGAGCCAGGCAAGCTGACGGCGCTCGTCGGCGTCAGCGGCGCCGGCAAGTCGACGGTCGCCGCGCTCGCGCTGCGACTGCTCGACCCCTCCGCCGGGCGCGTCACCTGCGGCGGCGTCGACCTGCGCCGGCTGGAGCCGGAGGCGTGGCGTGGGCAGGTCGCGTGGGTGCCGCAGCGGGCGCGCATCTTCGCCGGCACCGTCGCCGACAACGTGCGGCTCGCAGTCCCCGACGCCCCGGATCGCAAGGTGCGGGCCGCGCTCGCCGCCGCCGGCGCCGCGCGCTTCGTCGCCGCGCTGCCGCAGGGGATCGAGACGGCGATCGGCGACGGCGGACGCCCGCTGTCAGCCGGCGAGGCGCAGCGGATCGCGCTCGCCCGTGCCTTCCTGCGCGACGCGCCGCTGCTGGTGCTCGACGAGCCGACCGCGCACCTCGACGCAGAGACCGCCACTGCCGTCGACGCGGCGATTCTCCGCCTCGCCCGTGGGCGCACGACGTTGCTGATCGCCCACCGCCCCGCGCTGGCCGCGCGCGCCGACCGCGTGATCGTGCTGGCCGACGGCCGCGTCGCCGGCGATGACGCGCTCGCGCTCGCCGCGCCGGCGCTCGGCGCCGCCGCGCTGGCGGCGCTGGCGCCGCCCGCCGCCGCCCCACCCTTCCGCATCGAGCAGCGGACGTCCGCTGCCCGTATGGGGCGCCAAACGTCCCTTCCTCCCGGCGCGGAGGGAGCGCGACCGGCGTCGTCGGTCGTCCGGCGCGTGCGCGGAGCCGCGGCGACCCCGCGGCGCGAGCGCCGGCCGCGGCTGGCCGACGCCAGCTATCCCTGCCGCCCCGAGGCCGAGGGGCCATGCGCCGCGGCGGCCGACGGCTGCCAGCACTGCCCGCAGTGGGTGGAGGCATGAGCGCGCTCGCGCGCACGGCCGCGTTGGCGCGGCCGCGGCGGGGGCGGCTGGCGCTGTCGGTCGCGCTCGGCGCGGGCGCGGTGCTGGCCGGGGCGGCGCTGCTGGCGACCTCCGGCAACCTGATCAGCCGCGCCGCGCTGCGGCCCGACGTGCTGAGCCTGCTGGTGGTGATCGTCGCCGTGCGCTTCTTCGGGATGGCGCGGGCGCTGCTGCGCTACGGCGAGCGGCTCGTCTCGCACGACCTCGCCTTCCGCGTCCTCGCCGACCTGCGCGCCCGCTGCTTCCGCCGGCTCGCCCCGCTCGTCCCCGGCGACGCCGGCAGACTCGGAACGGGCGACCTGCTGAGCCGCTTCGTCGCCGACGTCGACCAGCTCCAGCACCTCTATCTGCGCGCGCTCGCGCCGCCGCTGGTCGCCGTCGTGGCGATCGTCGTCTGCTCGCTCGCGGCCGCCATCGTGTTGCCGGCGGCCGGGGTCGTCCTCGCGCTCGCGCTGCTGCTGGCCGCGACGCTCGTTCCGTTGCTGACAGCGCGCGCCGCGGCGTCGGCGGCGCGGCGCCAGGCGGCCGCGCGCGCGGCGCTGACGCAGGAGCTGGTCGAGACGATCGATGCCTCGGCCGAGCTGGCCGTCGCCGGTCGCGCCGACGACCGGCGCGCCCGCCTCGCCGCCGCCGACGCGCGCCTCTCGCGCCTCGCGGGCGCCGACGCCCGCGCCGGTGCGCTGGCGGTCGGGCTCGGTTCACTGCTCGCCGGCCTCGCCGCCGTCGCGGTGCTGGTCGTCGCGATCCCGGCAGTCGACGACGGCACGCTGCGCGGCATCTGGCTCGCGGCGCTGGTGCTGCTGGCGCTGGCGGCCTTCGAGGCGGTCGAGCCGCTCGGCGCGGCCGCGCGCCAGCTGCGCGCCTGCGCGACCGCCGCCGCGCGCCTGGAGGAGATCACCACGCGCGTGCCGCAGGTGCAGGACCCTGCGGCACCCCGTCCGCTGCCGGCCGGTGGCGCCGTGCTCGCCTTCGATCACGTCAGCGTGCGGATGGAAGGCGCACCCGTGGGCGAAACGGGCGAGTCCCAGCTGGAACACGACTGCGGCTCCTGCGCGGGCGACTGCGCCCCGCACGGCGACGGCGGCTCGAACGACCACCACCTCGACGGCCCACTCGTGCTCGACGACGTGTCATTCGCGATCGCGCCCGGGGAGCGCGTCGCGCTGGTCGGGCCAAGCGGCGCCGGCAAGACGACGATCGCGCGCCTTGCCGCGCGTCTGATCGACCCCGACGGCGGCACCGTCTCGCTCGGCGGCGTCGACCTGCGCGAGGCCGAGCAGACGGAGGTGCGCGAGCGCGTGCTGACGATCGCACAGAGCGCGCGCCTGTTCACGACGACGGTGCGCGAGAACGTGTTGCTCGCGCGCCGCTCCGCCGACGACGCGGAGATCGTCGCGGCGCTGCGGGCAGCCGGCCTCGGCGGCTGGCTGGAGGCGCTGCCGCACGGACTCGACACGCTCGTGGGGGAGGACGGCGCGCAGCTCTCCGGTGGTGAGCGGCAGCGGCTGCTGGTCGCGCGCGGCCTGCTGTCGGACGCGACGTTGCTCGTGCTCGACGAGCCGACGGCCCATCTCGATCAGCGCACCGCGCGCGCCCTGATGCGCGACCTTGACGTTGCCGCCGGCGATCGCGCGTTGCTGACGATCACGCACGATCCCGCGCAGCTGCCGCGCGCCGACCGCGTGCTGGAGCTGCGCGGCGGCCGGCTCACGACGCTGACCTAACCCTCAACCTGAGGGTTACTCTCGTACACAGCGACGGGCTGGGCCGCTGATCGCCTCCCACGAGCGGACCTCATCCTGCGCTCATCCGTGCTCGCTAGCCTTCCGCGCTGGTCGTACGCGAGACCAGGCCCGTCCCGTGCTTGAGGAGGCGCTGCTGGGGGAACGGTCGCGCCGGCCATGACGACGAACCGCACGACAACCGACTCCGACCGCAGCGCGGCGATCGACGGAGTGCGCGGCCTCGCCGCGCTGTCGGTGCTGCTCTTTCACGCCTGGCTCTACACGCGGCTGGAGGTCTCCGCCTCCGCGCGCGAGACGACGCTCGACTACGCCGTGCACGAGGGCCGGCTCGGACTCGTGCTCTTCTTCGTGCTGTCCGGCTTCCTGCTGTGGCGCCCGTTTGTCGCCGCGGCGCGCGGCCGCCGCCCGCGGCCCGGTGCGCGCGAGTACCTCGTCCGTCGCGGCGCGCGCGTGCTGCCGGCCTACTACCTCGCGCTGATCGGTTCGGTCGTGCTGCTGTGGGGCGCCGCCGAGACGCCGGGCGTGCGCCTGCCGCCGGCCGAGCTGCTGCCGCTCTTCCTCGTCTTCGCGCAGAACTTCAACCCGCAGACGGTGATGAAGCTCGATCCGCCGATGTGGACGCTGGCGGTCGAGGTCAGCTTCTACCTGCTGCTGCCGCTCGTCGCCGTCGTGGCGCTGCGGCTGCCGCGCCACCGCGTGGTGCAGGCGCTCGTGCCGCTCGCGCTGCTGCTGTTCGGCGTGCTCTGGAACATCGACATCGCGGGCGAGAGATCGATCGTGGCGGGCAAGCTGCTGCCGGCGATGCTGCCGTACTTCGCGCTCGGGATGCTCGTCGCGCTGGCGCTCGACGGCCGCGCGCCGTTCGGCCGGCGCGCCGCCTACGCGCTGCTCGTCGCGGGCATCGCGCTGGTCGCGGCCGACGCGCTCTGGCAGGCGCACGGCGCCGCGTCGAGATCGACCTCCTACGCCTTCCGCATCTGGCGCGACCTGCCGGGCGCGGCCGGCTTCGCGCTCGTGATCGCGGTCGCGGCGGGGAGCGCCGGTGCCGGCACCGCGCTGCTGCGCTGGCGGCCGCTCGCCTACCTCGGCACGATCTCCTACGGCGTCTACCTGTGGCACGTGCCGCTGCTGCTGGTCGCGCGTCACCTCGGCCTGCTGTCGCTGCACACGCTGCCGGCGATCGTGCTCGCGCTCGTCCTGACGGTGCCGGTCGCGGCGGCGAGCTGGCACTGGGTCGAGCAGCCGGCGGTCGCGTGGGCGCGCGGCTTCACGCGCCGCTGGCGCCGCCCGGTCGCGCGGCGCGAGCGCGTCGCGCCCGAACCTGGCCGCGGCTGAGCGAGCCGGTCAGCGCGGCGTGCCCGCGGCCCG
>NZ_JAWSTH010000182.1:0-5544 GCF_033542075.1 Conexibacter stalactiti | reverse complement strand
GTCGGCGGCCGCCGACGCGAGATGCCACGCGCGGCGGCGCGGGTCGGGCGCGGTCGACGCGAGCGCCCGGTGGGCGCTGCGCCGCTCCTCGTCGTCGCCGGCGTAGTAGGCGGCGGTCCGCAGCAGCGGGTGGCGCAGCTCGACCTCGCCGTCGGCGACGAGCACCGTCCGCGTGCGCTCGGCGGCGTCGAGCGCGGTCGCGGGGATCCCCAGTCGGGCGAGCGCCGCCAGCAGCCACGACAGCGGTCCCTGCTCCAGCGCCGCCGCGACCGTGACCGCGTGCCGCTCGGCCGGTTCCAGCTCGGCGATCCGCCGCGTGAAGGCGTCCTGCAGCAGCGGCCCGAGTCGCAGCGGCAGGCCGAGCGGCTCCGCGCCCGCGCGCTGCGCCGGCGTCAGGCCGGCCGGCAGCTCCAGCAGCGCCAGCGGGTTGCCGGCCGCGGCGGCGGCGACCGCCTCGCGGACCGCCTCGGTCAGGGCGCCGCCGGCGTCGTCCAGCAGCTCGCGCGCGGTGTCGCCGTCGAGCGGCTCGACCGCCAGCCGCGGCAGTCCCGGCGCCTCGAACGGCTGCTGCTCGCTCGTGCGCGCCGCGAGCAGCAGCGCGACCGGCGCGTCGCCGAGGCGGCGGGCGGCGAACAGGATCGCCTCGCGCGAGGCGGGGTCGAGCCACTGCACGTCGTCGACGATCGCCAGCACCGGCCTGCGCTCGGCGGCGAGCGTCAGCAGCGCGACGAGCGCGAGCGGCACCGCGAGCCGCGTCGGCGGCGTCGGCGGCTGCAGCGCGAGCGCGACCGCGAGCGCCTGCGACTGCACCTGCGAGAGCTGCTCGCGCAGCGGCAGCAGCGGCGCGACGAGCTGGCGCAGGCCAGCGTACGGCAGCGCCGAGGATGCCTCGTAGCCGCTCGCGCGCAGGACCAGGCAAGCGGTGGCGCGCTCGGCCGCCGCGGCGACGAGCGCGGTCTTGCCGATCCCGGCCTCGCCGTGCAGCAGCAGGGCACCCCCGCGCCCGGCGCGCGCCTGGTCCAGCAGCTCCTCGATGCGCGTCAGCTCGCGCTCCCGTCCCAGCAGCAGCACGGGCGCAGTCTGTCACGCGGACAGGGCTCTCCAGCGGCCTCGGACGAAGAAATGAGGAGGCACCCCGATGTGAGCAGGCGATCGGATTGGGACGGTGCTGATCGATGTTGATGGTCGCCAGCACCGAGCTCGACACGGGCCCCGCGGTCGTCGCGCAGCTGCACGACGTGATCGCCGTCGCGATGGCGCGCATCCGTGAGCGCGCGACCGCGGCGCGCACGCTCGTCGGCTTCGACGACGCCGCGGCGCTGGCCGCGACGACGGAGATCGGCGACCTCGCGCTCGACGCGCTCGGCGACGTGCGGCGCCTGATCGCGAGCCTGCCGTCGGTGGCCTGCCGCGAGCTGGCCGACGACGTCCACGACACGCTCGGCCACTCGCTCTCGCTCGCCGCGCTGCTGGCCGGCGGCGCGCGGGCGCGGTTGGAACGCGAGCCGGCGCTCGCGCGTGAGGCGCTCGGCCGCGTCGCGGCGCTCGCTGGCGAGACCGGTGCGGAGCTGGAGACGCTGCTCGCGGAGCCGCTGCGTCACGACCCGCTGCCGCTCGAGCAGCCTGCCGCCACGCGCGACCCGCGCGCCGCTGCCGCCGCGCAGCCCGCTCCGCTTGCCGGCGTCGCGGCGCTGATGGCGCTCGCGGTCGACCAGCCGGTCACGTTCGCCGTCGACGGCGTCGCGCTCGCGGCCGCGCCGCGGCCGCTCGCCGCCGTCGCCTACCGGATCGTGCAGGAGTCGCTCACCAACGCCCGCCGCCACGCGCCGGAGGCGCCGGTCCACGTGCGCGTCGAGGTCGTCCGCGGCGCGCTCGGGGTCACGGTCGTCAACGCCCCGGCGCGCACCGCCGCCTGCCCGCCCGGCAGCGGCTGCGGGATCCCCGGGATGCACCGCCGCGCGGCCGCCGCCGGCGGGCTGCTGAGCGCCGGCCCGACGCCCGGCGGCGGCTTCCGCGTCGACGCGCGCCTGCCGCTGTAGCCGGCGCGCCGGCGCCGCGCGCCCGACGCGCGCGCCCGGCCAGCCCTACAGCTTCGCGACCACCGTCTTCAGCTCGGTGTACAGCTCGATCGCCTCCCAGCCCATTTCGCGGCCCCAGCCCGACTGCTTGAAGCCGCCGAACGGCAGCGCCGCGTCGTAGTGGTTGTAGGTGTTGATCCAGACCGAGCCGGCACGCAGGGCGCGCGCGACGCGGTGGGCGGTCGAGAGGTCGCGCGTCCAGATGCCGGCGGCGAGGCCGTAGGGCGTGTCGTTGGCGGCCGTGACCAGCTCCTCCTCGGTCGAGAACGGGATCGCCGTCACGACCGGGCCGAAGATCTCCTCGCGCACGACCGCCATCTGCGGCGTCGTGTCGGCGATCACCGTCGGGGCGTAGAAGTGCCCGGAGCCGCCCGGCGCGCTGCCGCCGGTCACGATCCGCGCGCCGTCGGCGCGCGCGCCCTCGACGTACCCGTTGACGCGCTCCCACTGCGCGCGTGAGACGAGCGGGCCGAGGTCGGTCTCACCGCCGAGCCCGGGACCGAGCCGCAGCGAGGCCGCGAACGACGCGACCCCGGAGACGACCTCGTCGTAGACGTCGCGGTGGATGTAGAGGCGCGAGCCGGCCGAGCAGCCCTGGCCGCTGTTGCCGAAGATCGCGATCGCCGCGCCGGGGATCGCCTCCTCCAGGTTCGCGTCGGCGAAGACGACGTTCGGCGACTTGCCGCCCAGCTCCAGCGAGACGCGCTTGAGCGACGGCTCGACCGAGCGCAGGATCGCGCGACCGACCTCGGTCGAGCCGGTGAAGGCGACCTTGTCGACGCCGGGGTGGGCGGTCAGCGCGGCGCCGGCGCTCTCGCCGAAGCCCGGCACGATGTTGACGACGCCGTCCGGCACGCCCGCCTCGGCCAGCAGCTCGCCGAGCCGCAGCGCGCTCAGCGGCGTCTGCTCCGCCGGCTTCAGCACCACCGTGCAGCCGGCGGCGAGCGCCGGCGCCAGCTTCCACGCCGCCATCAGCAGCGGGAAGTTCCACGGCACGATCGCGCCGACGACGCCGACCGGCTCGCGCACGGTGTAGGCGTGCAGCTGCGCGCCGCCGCCGGAGAGCGGGATCGTCGAGCCCTCGATCTTCGTCGCCCAGCCGGCCATGTAGCGGAAGATGTCGGCCGCCAGCGGGACGTCGATCCCGCGCGCGATCGGAAGCGCCTTGCCGTTGTCGAGCGACTCCAGCTCGGCCAGCTCGTCGGCATGGCGTTCGATCAGCTCGCCGATCCGCCAGACGACCTGCCCGCGCGCCGACGGCGTCAGGTCGGCCCACGCGGCGCCCTCGAAGGCGGCGCGCGCGGCGCTCACGGCGCGGTCGACGTCGGCCGCGCCGGCGGCGGCGACGGTCGCCAGCGGCGCGCCGGTCGCCGGGTCCTCGCTGACGAGCGTCGCGCCGTCGGCGGCATCGACGAACCGGCCGCCGATCAGCAGCTGCCACGGCCGCTCCAGGCGCGACCGCGCGGCGGCGTTCGAAGGGCTCTGCGGGACGGTCGTGCTCATGCGGCGCTCCCTGCGGTCGCGGTCGTCGCGGGCGTCTCGGTCAGCTCGCGGCGGCGCGACCAGATCTGGTCGGCCGTGCGCAGCGCGAGCGCCTGCAGCGTGTTGGTCGGGTTGATCGAGCCGCCGGTCGGCATGCTCGAGCCGTCGACGACGTAGAGGTTGTCGACGTCGTGGGCGCGGTTGCTCGCGTCGACGACCGAGGTGGCCGGGTCGTGCCCCATCCGCGCGGTGCCGAGCAGATGCCAGCCGAGGATCGGCGAGAGGCCGGTGTCGATCACGTCGCGCGCGCCGGCCGCGCTCAGCAGCTCCTTCGCGCGCTCCAGCCCGAACTGCCCGATCCGCTTCGAGTTGTCGGAGAGGCGGTAGTGGGTGCGCACGCCCGGCAGCCCCCACGCGTCGAGCTTGTCGTCGTCCAGCTCGACGCGGTTGACCTCCTCCGGCGCGTCGTCGCCGCAGACCCAGACGGCGCCGTCGTGGCCGACGGCCCGCTCCACCGCGCCGTGGTGGTCGGCGCCCCACGGCGCGCCGCCGAGCGCGATGTTGAGCGGCGAGTTGCCGCGCATCGCCGAGAGGATGAAGCCGCGCTTGAAGTCGCGCGCGGGGTCGGTCTCGTAGAAGTGGCGCGAGCCGATCACCGAGCCGCGCGCGCCCTTGAACGTGTCGAGGTGGTCGTCGAAGCGGCCGAGCGCGACCGACTGCACGTGCACCATCAGGTTCCTGCCGACGAGGCCGGAGGAGTTGGCGAGCCCGTCGGGGTGGGCGGGCGATCTCGACATCAGCAGCAGCCGCGGCGTGCCGATCCCATTGGCGCAGATCACGACGACCTTCGCGCGCGCCTCGCGCAGCTCGCCGTCGCCGTCGTAGTAGAGCGCGCCGGTCGCGCGGCCGTCGGCGCCGACGAGCACCTCGCGCACGCGAGCGCGCGTCTGCAGCCGCGCGCCGTGCTGGAAGGCGGCCGGCCAGTAGGTGTTGCCGGGGGTCGAGAGCGCGCCGTTCGGACAGCCGAGCGTGCAGAAGCCGCGGTTGGTGCAGACGCCGCGGTCGCGGTACGGGCGCGTGACGATCGCCTGGTCGTGCGGCCACCAGTACCAGCCGAGCCGCTCGAAGCCCTCGATCCAGCGGCGGCCGAGCCTGCCGAGGTCGGCCGGCGGCAGCGGCGGCGCGGTGCGCGGCGGCGCGGTCGGGTCGCCGGCGAGGCCGGAGACGCCCAGCTCGCGCTCGTTGAGGTCGTAGTAGGGCGCCAGCTCGTCGTAGGAGATCGGCCAGTCGACGCCGAAGCCGTCGAGCGTCTTGGTGCGGAAGTCGGACGGCACGAGCCGCCAGAAGTGGCCGCCGTAGCCGTTGGCGGAGCCGCCGACGGCGTTGTAGACGTAGGCGTCGACCGGGTCGGCGCCGAGGTTGGTGACGGGGTAGTCGACCGGGTCGCGGCGCTTGCCGGGGCTCGGGTTCCAGCCGTGGCGGCCGCGCGCGTCCCAGTCCTCGTGCGACTTCGGCAGGTCATCGGCGGTCATCCAGTCGCCCTGCTCGAGGCAGAGCACGTCGGCGCCCTGCGAGGCGAGCCGCCAGCTCAGCGCGGCGCCGCTCGGACCGGAGCCGATCACGAGCACGTCGGCGGTCAGGTGCGCGGCGCTCATGCCGTCACCTCGACCCAGGTCGCGGCTCTGGCGGCGACGCCGTGCGTCAGCGCCTCCTCGAACGGCTCCAGCTCCCAGCCGACGGTCGCCTGCGCGGCCGAGAAGCCGGTCCGCCGCAGCAGCGCCGGCTGCGTCGCCGGGTCGCGATAGTAGGCCTCGCAGGCCAGCTCCCAGACGACGTCGAAGGCGTCGGCGTGCGGTCCGGCCGCCAGCTCGGCCAGCAGCGCGGTCAGCTGCGCCGGCTCCAGCGCGGCGGCGCTCGCGGCCCCGCCGTGACGCGCGGCGGCGAGCGCGTCGAGCGCGTCGACGGCGGCCAGCAGCAGCGGCCG